>JANHAK010000004.1 GCA_024464195.1 Methanomassiliicoccales archaeon
TTCAAGTCTTTCACCTCTTTTCAATGATAACGAACGAAACCGTCTTACTCAGCGGCCTGCACTCCATGATTCTAACTTTGTCACCCACTTTCACACCCAAGCATGGAGGACAGTGAGCGGAAATCCGACTTGTTCTCTTCTCGTATCTTTCAAATTTCTTGATATAACGCAGGTAGTTTCTCTCGACTACCGCAGTCTTGTCCATTTTTGTTGAAACCACGACACCATCAAGTATTTGCCCTCTGACGGAAAGTTTTCCATGGAAAGGGCAATGCACATCATCACATTTCGCCACTGGAACCTTCACATCAACTCCGATATCCCTTACTTTCCTTTCCATAAGCTCACCTGATCTTCTTGATTCTATCCTCTGGTCTGAATTGGATTTCATCGCCACGGATCTTAATCTTCTCATTATTAAAAGTAAACATGAACTCATTCCCAGCCTTTGGAATTATTTTCTCAACACCATTTTTTTCGATTCTGAGCGTATTTTTTGTTTCATCAACAATTCTTCCTCTTAATCCGATATATCCTGGATGATTGGAAGAAATGACCTCAACCTCTAGACCGATAAATTCGCCTCTCATGAAATCCCTCTTTTTCATGTCCGAATCATCTAACCTCTGTCTTGAACCCCATCTCTTCCAGGACCTCTTTCACTTTCTTCTTGTGATCTCCTTGCAACTCGATCTTCCCATCTTTTGTAGTCCCACCAGCCGCACATTTTGTCTTCAATTTCCGAGCAAGGTCTTCGAGATCGATGTCATTAGCGTCGATGCCTTCGATAACCGTCACCGTTTTCCCGTACCTTCTGCTGTCAGTGCTAATTTTAACAGTTTGCTGTTCTCTCGCGATCTCTTCACACATGCACAATTCTTTCGGCAATCCACATACCGGACATATCTCGGCCATTACGTTTCTTCCTCCCTTTGGACGGTAAGAATCCGGGCAATGTTCTTCCTGAGAGCTCGGATTCGACCGGGATTTGCCGGTGCTCCGCCCATCGCTGCCGTGCCTCTTTCGTGCATGAGCTCATCCTGCAATTCCTTAAGCTTCTTTAGCCGCTCTTCCTTGCTCATCTGGCGTATTTCCGAAGTTCTCAGAAGTGCCATCCGGTTCTACACCTCCTTCAATTCTTCATCATTTTTATCAATCTGTTCATTTGAAATTGAAACACCCTCATTTCCATCATTATTCTGATCATTTAGATTATTAGAGCTAGCATTATCTGAAGATTCGCCAGCTTCCGTGGCCGTTTCATCTTCCCTCTTTTCTTCACGAACAATGAGGACATCCGCGAGTTCTGGCAACTTCTCAACGGCTTTTTCTGGTGGAAGGATCTCGACCTCATCTGGCAACTTTGCCTGAGGATCCATAATCTCCACACGAACACCAATAACACCAGGCTTGAGTTTAGCGACAGCAAAGCCAGTCTTCATAAATTTCAAACGCGGCTCACCACAAAACTTGATGTAGCCCTCCTTAAACTTCTCTGTTCTGTGTCTCTGGCCTGTTAATTTGCCAGAAATAACGACCTGACATCCCCTCGCTCCTGCATCCATGATTCGTCTCACAGTCGAGTGACCTGCCCTGCGGAAATGCCAACCTCGCTCCAGAGCAAACGCGAGTTTTTCTGCCATGATTTGAGCGTTCAGGTTTGGATTTTCAGCTTCCTGAACTTCTATTTGCGGATTGTCGAATTTGAAGCGTTCTTCGATCGCTTTCGTCAAATTCTTAATCGCTACGCCTCTTCGCCCAATGACCATACCAGGTCTCTCAGTGATCAATGTTACCCTGGTTCCCATCGGCGTCCTCTGCACCTCGACACCGCCAAATCCAGCCCTATCGACTTCTTTCATAAGGAACTCTTTCAGGAGGACTCTCCGGATATTCTCAGTCACGAATTTTCTCTCGCTTGCCATTTACTTCATCTCCTCCAATATGATTTCGATATTCGTCGTCTGCTGATTCCATTGAGTTGCCCTTCCGTACGCCCTTGGCATGTATCCTTTGATGGTTCTTCCGAGGTTTGCGGTGATCACTTTGACCCGCATGTTCTCAGGATCAAGTCCTTTGTACTCCGCGTTGTGCTTTGCGCCCTCGAGGACCTTTAGAATCTCCTTTGCCGCTTTTCGTGGATAGCGACCAGGACCGACCCCTTTCTTGTGCGAGATCCCTTTGTTGAATCGCTTCATCGAAACGGGTCGCTTGAGCTCAATAATCTCTTCCAAAATCTGCGCAGCTTCCACTGTTGTTTTTCCTCTGAGCATATTGCAAATTTCCCTGGCATGCTTAGGCGAGATTGGAAGTTCCTTCCCGATCGCCCGCGATGTAATATCTGGATCCGCTTCAGCAGTGTACCCGACCATCTGATCACCTACTTAAGTGGCAAGAACTTTGATGATCTCGTCGCGCCTACACCAGGCCCTGAGTGTTTTACCGGTTTCCTAGTCATCGCAAACTCGCCCAGATAATGACCGATCATCTCAGGCTTGATTTCTATCTCCTTAAACTCCTTTCCATTATGCACCGCGACTTTCCTACCAACAAATTCCGGTAGAATTGGAATATCTCTACGATGCGTCCTCACCACTGGATACTTGCCAGATTTCAATTTTTCGACAAATGTTCTCTGCTCTTCGTTAAAGCCTCTTATGAGCGTCCGTCTAACTCTTGCAGGCATGATTGAAACAACTTCATCAAAAGACATCTTGAGGAGTTCTTCAAGTGTATACCCACGGTAAGTGAACTCTTTTTTGCGTCTAGCCTGGATTGCGCCTTTCTTCTTTCTTGCCCTTCTCCGTGAGGCTTTTGTTCCCGTCAATTTCTCTTCGACCATATTGCTCACTTCCTCTCCTTCTTCCTCTTCGGCGACAATCGACCGACCTTTCTACCAGGTGGAGCGTTACGACTCACAGTGCTTGGCTTCCCAACATGCTGATGGGAACCTCCACCGTGGGGATGATCAACAGGATTCATGGCAACGCCCCGAACCTTGAAGTACGCTTTACTCTTGGATCTATAGGCATGGAACTTCGCACCGGCCTTTCCAAATGGCTTTTCTTTGTGACCGCTGCCAGCCACCACACCAATCGTTGCCCGACATCTGGGATCAAAGGTCCTCATCACACCAGATGGCAGTTGAACAACGACTTTCGCACCCCTACTCACTACCATCGCGGCATTTCCAGCACTCCGGACGAATTTTCCACCATCTCCTGGCTTTGATTCGATATTATGAATAAGAGTACCTTCGGGAATACTAGCCAGTGGCATAATGTTGCCTGGCACGATCGCGCCTGAACCACCTACAAAAATTTCCTGGCCAATCTGCATACCCTCTGAGGCGATCATTCTAAAGACCTGACCTTCGAAATCGACTTCAGCAAGCGGCCCTGTGCGGCCAGGTGCATGAATAAGATCAATTATCCTCCCTACGCCCTCGTTAATTGGTGGCAATTTGATGTCACCAAGATGTCGATGACTCGGCGATCGATACTGAGACCCGCCACGCCCTCGTCGTTGCTGTCTGAGATTCTTTCCCATTTATACCCTCCTTAGAACACTCCAATCCTCATACCAATATCTTCAGCAGAATAACCCTCGGCGAGCTTGATAATCGCATGTTTACCTTCCTTGCTGATTCTTGTCCAAACCTTTTCAACCTTAACTTCAAACCGCTTCTCGAACGCTTCTTTGATCTCCTGTTTCGTCGCATTCCTCAATACAATGAATTCGATCTTGTTCCCATCTTTGAAATCCTGTGTCGGCGTGCCAGTCATGTGATTCATCGACTTCTCAGTGACGTATGGATAAAGAAGAACATCCCTAACCACTCGACCACTCTCCCAGTTTGATGATTGCTGATTCTGAAAACAGAGTAAGTCGACCGGGATCACCTCCGGGAGCAAGCACAGCTACGTTGAGGTTATTAACATCAGAAATTTCAACACCAGGAAGATTTTCTGCGCTTCGTGCCAGAGGTACATCCTTATTAGATACAACAATCAGCAAACTGCGTGGCACACGGTATTTCCTATTTCTCATCTTTCCACGACCCGCCCTGATGTTAATGCCTTCCATCGCTCGTTTAATGTCTCCGCCTACGCCAATACTCTCGAGAACCTCGAAAACCTCTCCTGTCTTCGATATCTTCTCAATATCATCCTCGACAACAACGGGAAGAGTCACACCATCAGCGAACTGATGCCCACGCTTCTTAACCCTATCTGGGTCGGCAAGAGCTGCGAGTGCCGATAATTTTGCCAATAACTTTTCTCGCTTGTTGATCTTTTTCGACCAATCGCGCTCTGCATATGGCGGGTGAGCCCTTCGACCGCCAACGGTGCCTGGAGATTGAGCGCCTCTTGCTCCCTGGCTCAATCTCTGAACTCTCGCGACACCCCGTCCCTTTCCCCATGTTGATACGGCGTGTCGCATTCCAGCTTCAGGTGACGCACCGTACGGCTGTCGCTTATTTGCCTCCATTGCCGAGACAGCACGCCTGATGAGATCTGGCCTGAATTCAGTAGCGAAGATCTGAGGAAGATCAATCGTCTTTATGATCTCGCCTTTTAACGAATAAACATTAACCTTACCATTATTGGCCATCGTCATACCCCCTGCTTTGATTCCAACGAGATATAAGTGAGCGTTGGAGGCTCTTTGAGTTCAATGCCAATTGGCCGTACTGGGTCCCTTAACCGTATAAGTCTCTTTGTTGGTCCAGGAACTGTGCCATGAAGAAGGATATACGGATTTGCAACTTTTCCGTAATGCAAGAAACCGCCTTTCGGCGTGATGTCAGTTCCGTTGTCCCCGATCTTGAGAACCCTTTTATTAAATTCTGTTCTCTGATGATAGCCAACTTGACCAGCCTGGGGTACGGTGGGCCTGACATATCCAGGTCTCTTAGGTCCTAGCGTTCCAACAAGTCTCCGATG
This sequence comes from Methanomassiliicoccales archaeon, assembly GCA_024464195.1. GTDB lineage: Archaea > Thermoplasmatota > Thermoplasmata > Methanomassiliicoccales > JACIVX01 > JACIVX01. The sequence goes on from JANHAK010000004.1 coordinate 4,947, forward strand.
CTTGCTGTTCTTGTGCGATAGAAGTTTGATCCCCCATCGCTTGACAGCACCCTGGAATCCCTTACCCTTTGTGATTGCTGAAACGTCGACCATACCGCCTTCCTTAACAAAATCTGTGATCTTAATCTCCTTTCCCAAAAGAGACTTCGCATACTCAAGTCTTTCCTGAATCGTTCCTCCACCAACTCTGATCTCCATAAGATCGCAAACTTTTTTAGGAACACCACTAACGAGGCGCGGCTGCGTATAAGCCAGGATTCGTACCTCGTCGACGGTAACTGCATTATACTTTTCCCAGGCTTTGTTTGAATCGTAATCTTTTGGGATTGGAAGCTTCCTTCTGAGATCCGGATCAAGTGTTGAAGCCCAAACCTCACCAACTGTTCGCAATCCGTAAGCAGTGTTCTCATACAACCTAACGGCTGCAACCTTCATCGGAGGAACCTCAATGACAGTAATAGGAACTTGCACCTCCTGGCCGGACGTGTTACTTGACGGCCTGTAATCCACAAGAAGCGCGTGTGTCATACCGGCTTTATATCCCGCGAATCCCTGAATTTTAGGACCGTTGCTAATCTCTGGCCAGGAGTCGAGTCTTGGAACTGGCCGCTTCGCTCTCTTTCTCGGCGAAAATGCCTTCGAACCTCGAATAGGACGTCTTTTGTTTGGCATGATTCTCCCTCTTCCGTATTGAGAGAAACCACTCTCTATGCTACACTTCTGTACACGATCGCGACTATCGTACCTTCGACCGTGACACCATATTCCTCACCCAGAACAGATTTAGGGTGCGAATCAGGGATGCTTATTGCATTGCCCAAAGTGTCTGGTCGAACGTCCTTATCGCGTTCAGCGAATTCTTGCATAAAGATATCTATATTTAAGCTATGCGGTTCTCTTTAAATGCCGAATTCCACCAGATCACAGATCACTCATGAGCGAATCTCTGCAATTCCAGCTTATTAGATTTCTTAAATTATTCTCGCGAGGCAGGGGCTTCAACAAATTGCCATCAACAGAAACATCTGCGCGAGGAATACCATACCACATAATAATTTAGGTTAAATAAAATATACACTAATTTATTGATAAAGCATCTTAGAATAGATCTTCGAAAAGACATGTACACTTCCGGGTGCAAGCTCATTAGTAATGGTGATAACGATGATTGATATTGGGCATCATCGTTATCAGAGCTTTCCCTCACGCGCTTTCTTTTGGAGTCTGTTTTTCCGTTCCTTCGCGGTATATCCCGTGGCCCTCTCAAGAAATTGATTGAATCTTTTAATCGTTTCAACACCGACGGCTTCTGGAACACTCGTGTCACTTTCTGTACTGACATAAAGAGCCGATTTTCCAACAAGCTTAGCTTCGAGCCTTTTAAGTGCACCGTAGGATGTAACATATAAATCGCCTTCTCTCGTCACTGTACCAAATACTTCTTCCATAATACTCTTGAGTCCCTCGCCTTCAAGTTCCTCGTATTTTCCCTTTTTCAATTCATACTCCAATTACTCACCCCTTTTTCGATGTTTGCTAGGCAGAGTCTTTGTAAGGCCGATATCGACAATCACAATTTATTTCCTCTTCGGCGTTCAACATTATTCCCCTTCCCAATCTGTGTTCATGTACCTGTCAATATCAACACTTGTGCCCATGAGATCCTGTGTTTCGAGAAATGCTTTCCACCTATCCACGCATGAACAGCACAAATTATCAAATTCCCTCTTGTCCTGCGAAAACGCAAAGCGCTCAATGGATCTGAGCACCTCGCTATCGCATCGAAAACAATTATGCGCTCCGCGCATTGACCCGCCACCTGTGGGTGAAGAAAAAACTCGTGATTCCTTTTCGACCTTAGCTTTTGATAAGACTTCAACAAGTGACCACAACCACGGAGGTCTATAATCACCTCTTTTCCACAAAAACTCAACTACAGTCCCCTTTTGAACGTTAACGGGGTTGATTGAAATGCTCTCAGAAAATCGTGACGCAAATGAAATCGACCTCAGACAATCTTCGATTGCGTCTTTCTCCGTTAAAAATGGAGGTTTCAGAAGAAGGTAAGTGCGGAGAGGAATTCCCTCGTGATTAAGGAGCTTTGCGGCTTTTTCGTACTCCCTAACGAAAAAACCCTTTCTGACACATTTCACCAGTGTTTTGTCTGAGGCGCTTTCGAGTCCAATCGCTAATTCCAGTTTGTCCCTTGACAAGTCACGGAGGTTATCCTCCGTCACAAACTCGGGTCTTGTCTCAATCAAAATCCTTTTCGCTCCATGAAATACTTCAAAGATTTCAGTTCTAGCCTCTCGCGGGATCTCCCGCGTATCGAGGAAGCTTCCCGATGTGTATATCTTCGCAAATTCTTCATTCGAATAGGCTTCTCTAACCCGATTGAGCTGTTCTCGAATCTCCGCAAGTCCAACAGAAGAATCACTTTCCGCGTTATATCCGCACATGAGGCATCCTTCTTTTCTTGCCCACCAGCAACCTGATGTTCTGAAAATAACAACGAATGCTCGAACTCTTTTTCCATCAATAATATCCCATTCTTTCCAAATTGAAACAGGTGTTCTTGATCGATTTTGAGTCATTTCTTATGCCGAGTGTATTCATATCGCCCCCCTAAATAAGACTTTTTCATGTGCATTCAACAATTTTCAAGTTACACAAATCCAGATGATAGATCGGAATATCAAAAGAATTGAAAAGAGCCAAAAACCAGAGTGATAAGGAATCTAAAGAAAAAAAGTCTGCCGATAATCGTTCCTTCGAAGTGAAATGAAAAATCTTGAAACAGCCGAGAATTTCACAGAAAGGCTTTTTGCAACCCTATTGAAATGCAAATTTTTCTGATTTTTTCGAAAAAATTTCAATGCAGATTTGGAAATATATTAATAGAATTGCTGTAATCTCCCCGCAAGAGGGTTGGTTCCAATGGGTAGGAGGATCATTGTAATAGGTAGTGGCGCTGCGGGAATGACCGCCGCTTCAACTGCAAGAGAGCACAACAAAGATGCCGAGATAAGCGTTTTTACAGAAGATGAATACATCGCCTATTCTCCCTGCGCGATTCCGTTTGTTTTGGAAGGGAAAATCAAGGACTTTGAGTCAATTGTTATGCATACGCCGGAGTTCTACAAGAAGGAAAGAAACATCATTGTGCATACAAAAACGAAAGTCACCGGAGTCAATCTTGAAAAGAAAGTGCTCACCACTTCAGATGGGAAGGAATATGCCTTTGATGCTCTAATTGTCGCTACCGGAGGGACGGTATTCATCCCACCCGTTGAAGGCATTAATTTGCCTGGTGTGTTTACTGTCAGGAACATCGCAGATGGTAAGGCGATTCAGAAGGCGATGAAAAATGCAAAGTCGGTCGTTGTCGCAGGAGCGGGTGTCATCGGCTTGGAAATGGCCATCGCTCTCAAACATGCTGGGCTTGACGTCACCGTCATTGAAATGTTCCCTCAGGTGATCCCGAGAATTTTCGATGCGGACATGGCAAAGCTCGTTCAGGACTATTGCGAGCAACAGGGCATTAAATTTGTACTCAACACTCCCATTGGCGGGATCAAAGGAAATGGTAAGGTTGAAAAGGTTGTTGCGGGGGATAAAGAGTATCCATGCGACTTCGTGATAATGGCAACTGGCGTGAGGGCGAATCTTGAAATCCCGAACATGATGGGACTAGATATCGGTCCACTCGGTGCTGTGAGAGTAAGCCCAACATTGCAACCTTACAAGAAGGGGCGACTCGTTAAAGATGTTTACCTTGCCGGCGATGTAATCATGGTCGAAAGCGCTGTTGTGCCCGGACCAACGATGAGCCAGTTAGGTTCCAGTGCAGTAAGACAGGGGCGTGTTGCTGGTATTAATGCAGCTGGAGGATATGCCTTCTACCCTGGAGTTCTGAGCGCATTCATCAGTAAGATTGGTGATCTGGAAGCTGGCGGAACGGGATTGTCGAAAGGACTCGCAGAATATTATGGCCTCAACGTCGTCGAGGGCAAAGCAACTGGTCTTACTAGAGCTCGATATTATCCTGGTGGAAAGAAGCTCACAGTCAAGATTCTTGTCGACAGAGATACCCACAAGATAATCGGCTCGCAGATTGTTGGTGGAGAAGAGATCACGGGACGAGTCAACTGGCTAACGGCTGTTATCGTGAAGGGAACGACAGTTGAGGAGTTTGTCGCAGCCTTCGAGAATGCGTATTGCCCACCAACATCCATGGTCATGGATGTTGTTAATCTAGCAGCTGAAGATGCGGCGAAAAAGCTATAATCTTTAGGCAGATAAAAAAAGGGGAAGACATGGTAACGGTCATCTTCAAGACCTTCGGACACATCGCGTCTTCAATCGGAACAACTGAAGCTAAGATTGAAACGAACGGTAATACTGTTCAGGATTTCCTGGGCGCGCTCATCGAAAAATACGGAGACAGGATTTCGAAAATCCTTTTTCCTAAAGAATCGCAGATTTCAGACCTTATTTACATCCTTGTCAACGGACGGAATATCAGACACATCAACGGCCTTCAAACCGAAATTAGGAACGGGGACGTGATCTCTGTCTTTCCTGTGACTGCGGGCGGATGATTTGAATCTCACCACCCGCCGTTATACTTTTCTTAATTCTTTTTTTAAAATTCCACTTGAAGTACCAATAAAATGTATTGCCTTAGAAAATTTGATTTACCAAAAGAGAATAGAATTACTAAGCACAAATGTTTTTTAGGATGAGTGAGTTCTCGCATTGAACCCTATGGATGCACGAACCCGTTATGAAATCCTGTCAAGAAATACCGAGGAAATTGTAACAGAAGAAGAACTAAGAAATTTACTTGAAACAGAGACATCTCCGCATGCGTATATCGGATTCGAACCGTCGGGACTCGTGCATCTCGGCTGGATGATTTGCGCAAATAAGATTATCGATTTCATTAATACAGGATTCAAATTCACGATCTTTTTCGCAGATTGGCATGCCTTCATCAATGATAAATTGACAGGGGACGTTGAGAAAATAAGAGCTTGCGCTCGCTACATGGAGGATTGCTTCGAGGCTCTCGGTATTGAGAAGAGCAAGGTCAAATTCCGTTTAGCATCAGAACTTATGTCAGGTATCTCGTATTGGGAAAAGGTCATCAGGATTGGAAAGGTATCAACGCTCACGAGAATTAAGAGGGCAATGACGATCATGGGCAGACAGGAGGAGGAAGCTGATCTAGATTCATCAAAAGTGATGTACCCATTGATGCAAGCAGCCGATATTTTTGAACTCGATGTCGACGTTGCCTATGCTGGCATAGATCAGCGGCGGGCTCACATGCTCGCGCGTGAAGCTGCTGAAAGACTAAGATGGAAAAAGCCAATCGCGCTTCACACGCCGCTCTTGCCGAGTCTTCGTGGTGGAAATAGGATGGATCCAATCGCATCAAAGATGTCGAAAAGTGATCCAGACAGTGGCATTCTCATCCATGATTCTCCCGAGGACATTAAGAGAAAAATCGCAAAGGCATTTTGCCCGCAAGATGTTGAGGGGAATCCGATCCTCCTCCTTTATAAGTATGTAATTTTTAATAAGATGAGGGAAGTCAAAATCGAGAGACCAAGCAAATATGGCGGCCCTATTTGTTTTTCTAGCTATGATGAACTCGAAAAGGCTTACGCCACCTCGCATATTCATCCAATGGATCTGAAGAATGGAGCAGGCGAAGCTCTCATCGAAATCCTACGACCAGTAAGAGATTACTTTGAGAGGAAACCAGAAAGACTAGAAGCGATGCAGAAGATCATTGCCGAGATGCGTTAATTTGAGTTTCCCGCTCACCGGTTGCCGGGCGTTCGAGCTTTCTCAAAAAGTCAATAGCACGCTGCATACAAATATTAAGAATCGCCTCGATATCACCAACGCCCATTAGACCTGCGGCACCTCCATGTCCTCCGCCGTCATTCGAAGTCTCAGTCCCGATGTCCTCAAGCATCTTTCCCAAGTGCAGTCCTTTTCTAACAATTTCAGGCCTTGCCCTTGCGCTGACCCTGAAAGACTCATTTCTCTGCGATCCAACAAATGCCACATCAGCCCCCAGCATAATCAACGACTTGCAGACCGAACTCTCGAACGCGCTGCCGTGGGAGATCACAACAATATACCCATTTGTTCTTTCAAACCTCAAACGCTGAGCACCCTTGAGCTGTGAGATTTTTTCAGATATATCAGGCTCAATATCAATGAAACTCATAATCTCGTCCATATTGATTTTCGCCCTTTCCATGATCTCCGCAAAATCCCTGAGCAAAGACGGTGTCGCGAACGCAAAGTGTCCACTGTCAGTTAACATTCCTGCCAGGAGTGCCAGACCAACATCACGAGTGATCTCGATTTCCGCGCTTTTGAGGATTTCAAAAACAATTTCTGCGCAACTCCTTTTCGAATCGTCACAGTAATAAAGGCAACCGGACCATCGATCGGAGAACGCGTGATGGTCGATTACGATACATTTTTCGGGGTATGGGATCGATATGTCCAATTGGTCAGGGGAAGAAGTATCGACGACAACAAACGTATCATAATCAGAAAAATCGATCGTTTCAAACACATTGATATCCAGCTTCTCTGCGATAATTTTTGATACCCGATCGAGTCCACCAGGCGCTGCGATGATCACGTCGGGAAAACTTCGACTGATTGCAAAAGCACAGCCGAGGGCGTCAGGATCCGCGTTGCCATGAAGGAAGACAACTTTCTTTCCTATCTGAAGTCTCTGTACGATTGCGCTTAGCATCCAAAATTCGATGAATGTCGACAAAATATAAGCACCTTTCGAGGTCAGGGATTAATCAAGATCGGCCAGATGAGGGATAACACCTCTGATCGTTTTCTACGAAATGCCTCCCAGTGCTCGCACAAAACAATTGCAATTGTAAATTCATAATGAATGAAAAAAATAAAATCGATAAATGAAAAAGAATTGCGTGATATTGATCATCGAATAAACTATTATCCAGCCGTTTCCTGCTTCGCACCGAGGGCTTTGGAGATCTGATCTTGCAACGTTTGATAACGTTCTCGTAATGTTTTTTCTTGACGATCGAGGGTCTTAACCCTGATCTCCAATGTTTCTTTATCTTCCTGAATCTCCTTTACGACACTTTCCTTATCTTTTGCCTTGATCAATAATGAACCGACGCTCTTGTAGATTGGGATATCATCCGTCGCTTTGCCAAGCTCTTCGAGCGTTCGTTCAATTTCCCTCAGTTGCGCCTCCATCTGAAATTTCTGTGTGAGAACCGCCTGGAGCTGTTGTTGCAGTTGCTGGAACTGTGCAATTTGATTTTGGAGTTTTGGACTCAATTCATCCATATGACTCACCTATCGTCGTTGAAATATCTTCTGCCAATTTCATCCACCTAAGATAGGAATTGAGGGCCGCTCTTAAAGCAGAAAGATCAGTTGCCTGAATATCAAGGACGAGTTCATTTCGATCGAAATGAGATTGAACCCTCGTCCTCGGTATCTCTCTTCCAATTTCAGGAGAGATCGCACCGTATACAACATCTGCTCTCGGTGAAAGAAGTCTCAATGTGGCCTTGTGCATTGCGACTCCGATCCTACCTTGCTTTGATTACTTTCTTCACGTTTGGCCTTTCCTTATAGAAGATCTTGGAACCGCATGCCTCACACTGGATACCCACGGTATTGACGTTAGAATGGATTGGTTTGTTACATTTTCCACATTTATACATCTCAATTACCTCCTTTTGTGCTCTCCTTCAGCGCTACCTCCTCTGACATGATCCTTCTTGTGACTGGCGAATAAGCGCCAGCAGCAAATTTCATTTCGCAATGACGGCAGACCCATACACCAGAGGACATTCTTTTGACGCTGATGTGATGGCAATTTGGGCATTCGTACTTATTCTTCTGCAGTTTCTCGATATCTCTGATCAGCTTCCTAACGCGAACACCATACCTTGCGCCGAATCTTCCAGCTGTTCCTACCTTCTCAGTACCCCTCGACATTTGCATCACCCAACCAATTTCCTTAATTCCTTACCGAGCCGTTGAGAGGTCTCGATAATTTTCTTGATTTGATCGACCGTGAGTGACCCTTTCAATCCTTTTTGCATCGCTCTGATGTCGCCGTTCTCATCCGTCGTCACAGTGAGACGCGCGGCAGCGACCTTCTCTTCATCGAGAGTCGGATCAACCAATATAGAATTTTCTATTTGAACCGCGGTCACCGACATGGGAAGGCACCTGATTGGTAATTTAAAGTCCTCTCCCTTCCCGTAGCGTGAAGCCGGTACAATTGTTGACTTGAGCGCAGCAACCGCACCCAAAAAAGAAGCGTCAAAAAGATTACCATCGTAGTCTAACACATAAATGTCAACAAAACAAATCCAAACCTCTTCGTTCGGCACAATACACAGCGCATCGAGATCGATCATCTCGCTTTCGCGGATTCCTCTATCGACAACACGTGCAAGTTCAATTGCATTCTCATCTGGAGGACCGGGCTCGAAAGTCGGTGAAGCTAATGGAATGAGTTCCGCATTCGTCGCAAGGACCCCTTTGTCGGGCGTATCAGGGAAAGGAATACCCGTTTCCATTTTCACACCGACGAGCACATCAGTATTCCCTAGCTTGACTCTCGCCGAACCTTCCGCAGTCTCGGTGAAATTCGTCTGAATTGTGATCTCCCTGAATTCATCCCAGTTTCGGCCGTCAACCCTCTTTCCTCGCGCGAGGAGCCTGTGAATATGATCCTTCTTAATCTCTGACATTACTGAGCGTGCCATTCTCATTCCTCCATTGCGGTTTGTGGATGCTGTGCCTCTTCAAACGTTTCAATTTCTTCAACCGCATATCTTCGCCTTAACGCATCCTTCTGCAGTTGATAGATCTTCTCGCATGCTTTGTAGCCTAGGTCGATTGCTTTGTTGAATTCCTCAACAGTCATATGACCATCCATTTGCATGAGCAGAACTTCACCTGTCCTCGGAATAATCGCCATCGGCAGATCCGCCTGACCATGATTATCTTCTTCTTTGGTTAGATCTAGAACAACCTGATTATCAACCTTCCCGACAGCGACGGCAGGAACCAAGTCCTTCATCGGCACACCTGCATCAGCGAGCGCAACAGAAGCTGCCGTGAGACCCGCACACCTCGTGCCAGCGTTTGCCTGCAAAATTTCAATGTAGACATCGATGGATGTGCGCGGGAAATACTCCGTGAAAATTACATACTCAAGAGCTTCCGCAATAATTTTCGAAATCTCAACGGATCTTCGATCGGGTCCTGGCCTTTTTCGTTCCATCACAGAAAACGCAATCATATTGTACCTACATTGAACGAGCGCCTTTGAAGGGTCTTGTAGATGCCTGGGATGGCATTCCCGGGGACCATAAACGGCCGCAATCACTTTGTTCTTTCCCCACTCCACATAGGCAGAGCCATCTGCCCTTTTAAGGACACCCGCCTCGATTCGGATAGGCCTGAGTTCATCAACCTTCCTACCATCAATTCTCAAGCCGTTTTCATCAATCAACCTCATTGCTTCCATAAAATCACCACTAATGATACCTCATTGTTGCTTTCCGTTCAAGCCGGAACGAGTCATCGACTCAAGATATTCTTTGACTCTTTCAGTCAAACGAAGTGTCTGTGCTCCTTCTTCTATCATCTTTATTGCCCGAATCGCATAAACGATGTTTTCAATATCTCCATCTAACCAAATTCTCCCATTTTGTCCCACAAAAATCCTGCAATTCGTGTAGCTCTTGATCATCTGTATCATCGATCCGCCCTTACCGATGACGCGTGGCACCTTGCTGTGAGATATATCGATAATCTGACCGCCTTGTAATTTTCTCAAGCCCTGTTCTTTCATCGTGACCTGAACCCTTTTCGTTTCGTCGACAAGCAAGACCTTTGCAAGAATTGTATCACCGATATTGAGATAGCGTGCGGTGTCGCCGAATTCCACCTTCCATGGGACTTCAGTGACGTGTAAAGGAGCGGGATAGGGAGAATTAATATCAACGAGCCAATTCGACGGACCGATATCAACGATTTTACCTATGACACTATCTCCAGGCGATGGGATATAAGGGCCTCCCAATGGAATAACATTAACAAAATTCGATTTGATACTCTTGATTCCAAGTTGAGAGGCATAGATCTTGCCATTTGATAGATATGTCCCGTCACCTGGTTTAAGCTTCCCAGAATCAAGCAGATCGCCAGGAACGACAATTTCCCTGACGGGTTTCACTAAGCTCTCCTTGTCCTTATTGAAATCTCTTTCACCTTCTTTCATGTTCTCGTGTCTCGCTTTCATTCTATTTTGGTAATGATCAATAACCTGCAACTCACTTGAGGATCTTCGTTTCCACATTGCCTCTTGTCTTTTCATTGAGGCGATTCAAAAACTCATCTCTCATCCCAGCGGGAAGCTCGACAATGCCGATCCAACTGCCGTTTGGTTGCCATTCTTCCTTCGTAATCTTTCCCATGTGTGTAATATCTTCGTAACACCGACCATACTCATCGCCAGAAAGTCTGACAGCTATTCTTACCTTGTCAAATCGAATTGGGATGATTGGACGCAGTGCTTCAAGTACAGTTTTCACCTGCATTTCAACGGGCTTGAATGGATCAATATGGACTCTTGCCTCCTCCATCGCTAATTCGATTCTCTGAGGTGGATGAGGTGCTCCCGTTTGCGGGTTAATTGCATTTCTTGCAATCTCTGCGATAATTCTCTTTCGCTTGCTTTCCTGCATTTCCCTGCGTTGCTGAGTCGTCAGCTGCACCTCGCCTTTGAGAATGATTTGCTTCGCAACTTCAACAGGATTAGTCGTTCCGAAGACTTCCTTGATCTTCTCCTCCGAAGGATGCGTGCCCTTTCTGGCATTGCGAAAGATTTCATCGATTACCATGTAATCAGTCAGTTCGACTTCCTTTCCTTCCCTGAGTAGGTTGACAACTTTCGGATCGATGAGAATTTCAAAAGTCTCGCCGTGAGATTCGAGACGAGCGATAATCGCTTCCTCAAGATCGACCATTTACACCCCGATTACAAAGCGTTTGCCTTTTCAACGTAAGCCTCGACTTCTGACTCCTCCATACGCCTGAATTTCTCACCGCGCCTGATGATCCCGATTTCTACGGCTTTTGGATTGAGTTTTTCCTCTTCGGTCGCTTTCTTCAACGCCTTGAGACCAAGCAGAATAGCAGCTTCCATGTCCATTCCTTCCTGATACTCCTCTTCGAAAACTTCCATAACGACATTTCTACCTGCTCCGATGCTCCCTGCCTTGTAGGAAACTAAAGCACCACTTGGATCAGTCTCGAAGAGATGTTCTCCCTGCTCATCAACTCCCGCCACGAGTAGCGCCGTTCCGAATGGTCTAACACCGCCGTATTGCGTATAGTTCTGTTTGAAATCACATATACGCTTCACGAGTGCTTCGACGCTAATCGCTTCGTCGTAGGTGATCTTATTAATCTGAGCAATAATCCTCGCTTGATCAACAAGTATTCTTGCATCAGCAACAAGACCTGAGGTTGCGCAACCCATGTGATCGTCAATCTGGTAGATTTTTTCGATCGACTTTGGTTCCATCAATCTGCTCGCAATCCTCTTGTCCACTATCAAAACGACGCCATCCTTGAATTTCAATCCTACGGTCGTCGTACCTCTTTTCACAGCTTCACGTGCATATTCCACCTGGAAAAGCCTTCCATCAGGCGAAAATACCGTTATTGCTCGATCATATGCCATTTGACCTGGCTGCATATCATCACTCCTTCCGTCTTGGTACGAGGGAGCCTAAAGTTCTCCACTAATATATATGTATTGCTGCGAAAATGTGTTGCCAGCCTCAGAAATAAGGTTGAGAGAATCGGATCATGCCAAGTTGAAATGAACACGAGTAATTATTGCCGACTCAATCAAAGCAATCGCCAATTGACCTATATTTGAAAGTTCGAGATCTTAGGGATTTCAGCGTCCCGGATGTTTTCAAAGTCTCGATGTTACAGCGGCCTTTTCCAAGTTTGATGCGATTCAACATCTCAATCGCCTTTTCCTTTTCCAAATTTGAGCAACGAATGATCCCATAAGTTCCATCGAATTCGATGATTTTCGGAATTCTTGAAAGATAACCGACATACGCTTCCTTTAAAATTGTCTCCAGCTCTTCTAATGAAATTCTTTCATTTCCTGTGATCCTGAAGGCAATGTATCTCCTTCTACCCTTCACAGTTTTTGGAACCATCGATAGGCTCACCGAATACGATCGATCTCTTCGTTAGGCTGAAATTCACGACCGAGAAATTGATTCGATTTGACGCCAGTTAAAACGACCATTACGCGAACCTTACCCTCACATTCTGGCTCAACTGAGCAACCCCAGATGATTCGTGCCATGGGGCTGATCGTCTTGCTTACAATTTCAGCTGCTTTTTCAGCCTCACTGACAGTCATGTCTGGACCACCAACAATGCGAACGAGCGCTCCTCTCGCTTCGTGGAGGTCGAGCTCACCGAGCAATGGCGAGGAAAGTGCCTCCTTAACTGCGTAATCGACTCTTCCCTCGTCTTCATCCGATTCACCTATGCCAATCATCGCAACTCCGCCGTTTTTCATGATCGTCATCACATCATTGAAATCAACATTGACAAGACCAGGCTTTGTAATAATTTCAGTAAGACCCTTTATTGATTGCACAAGCACCTCATCTGCAACTTTGAATGCTGCCTCAAGTGGCAATTTCGGAACGATTTCAAGCAACCTATCGTTCGGAATGACAATTGTCGTATCGCAAAACTCTCTTAACTGGCTGAGTCCTCTGAGTGCATTCTCCATTCTGATCTTACCCTCAGCCTTGAACGGCAAAGTCACGACTCCCATGACCAATGAAGCTCTCTGGCGCGCGAGCTCAGCGACAATCGGTGCGGCACCCGTGCCCGTCCCTCCGCCCAACCCAGCTGTCACAAAGACTATATGCTGGCCATCGAGATACTTTGCCAACTCCTCTCTTGCCTCCTCTGCGGCCCGTTTGCCAACATCTGGAATTGCACCAGCTCCAAGACCTCTTGTTAGAGTTCGCCCGAGAAGAACCTTGTTTGGCGCAACAATAGATAGTAGATGCTTCGCATCACTGTTCGCTGCGACCAAGGTAGCCCCGACGATACCCGCTTGGTAGAGCCGCCTTATTGTATTAGAACCTCCGCCACCGCATCCAATGATTGCAATCTTCACTCTCAGCGTCTCGACGATTCGCCTCAACTCTTCGTCATCCGCGGTCGTCTGACCAGAGGAAGTCCGTTTGTCACTTATTTCTGTAACTCTTCCTTCACCTGTTTCCAAAACCCTGTCTAAAATCGATTTCATCGTGCACCCATCCTATTGATATGACTTTATCTAGATGCCAGTATTTAAATCCGATTATGATGCCATTTATCAGAAACTCTGATTCATTTGAAAAATTTACATTGCCGGAATTAATTTCGCCAGTTGGACAGAACGAAATCGATTAAATCAATTCAAAAACCGTTCCACAATGCATACAAATCGACTCATCCGGGTTCAACTCGTATCCGCACTCCGGACACTTGTTTCCAAAAACTGTTCCGCACTGGCCACATATATCCACGTTCTCAATAGTAGCCCCACAAATCGGGCAGATATCGAGTTCATATCTTTCGAAGACTTCACCGCAATTCGAACACATATTATCCTGCTCCCGAACAAATGCTCCACAAGAAGGACAAAGAAATATCTCCCCTTCCCGTACGAAAATCGCGCCACACTTGCAAGAATCACTAGTTAATGGATTTTGAGCGCCACAAATTGGACACCTGAACGAATCGACTAACTGCCTTTCAATTTTATTACCATTAGTGAACAACACGTTCTCATCGTTCGAAATCAATTTCCATTTCGAATGATCATCTGAAAAGATTTCTTTGCAATAGGGGCAGAAACCAGTACGCTGAACACAAACCAAATGAAAGACTTTACCGCAACTGCAGACAGCATAGTCAAGTCCATTCTTTATCCTTCCGAGGCATATTTGACACACAAGAGGCTTATTCTTAGAGCCTCGAATTTGCACTTTTGGCCGGGTTGACTTTGGTGCTGGTCGTAGGATTGCGAATAAATCAACTAAAGATCCCTTTAACCTCGATGTGAGTCTCACGGGCTCAAGGATTTTTGATTTAACTATGATGTAAAAGAGAATTATCATTGCTAGGATAGTCCCAAGAATGACAAAGAAAATCGAAACGATCACAAAAACGAGGACTGTCTCTTTAAATTAAATGCATTCTTGTTTAGTTATCTTTGGTGATTATAAGGTTTGAAAATCACATCTCGAAGCTTCGAACCCATTGTTGTAAGTCGCAATTCTCACATCTCTTGTTGTCCCAGCAATACTAAGTAAGACCATTTAATATTTCGATAACAGTTCTTCCATTCTCTTCTTTTCAAACATAACAGAAAAATTCTCTAAAACGCTTGCTTCGACAATAATCGAGTCACATCGAGAGATCATTGACGTGCTGATGCTCTAGAATTAAATTTAATTTAATAATGCAACTTTTTTTCCAATAATTTTCGTGGAATTCAGAAATTTTTTTCGAATAGAAAAGGCGCCTATTCAACAATTGTCGAAAGTTATATTAACCATCGTTTATTTGGGTCTTTCGAAGAGTCCGAGGTGAAATGCCATAATGTTAAAATACACCAAGCATTTTGTCTACAAACCCGATAAGTTAAAAGATCATCAAAGAGAGGAACTGCAAGAGTCGAGTCTGCTTTTTATGGCAGAAGGGGACCTCGGGGGCGAATGATGTGAATTCGCAAACAGATGCCAAAGTGGGCGTGTTCATCTGTAAGTGCGGTGCAAATATCAATAGCATCGTTGATTGTGAAAATGTCAGAGGTTATGCATCGCAATTGCCTGGTGTGACTTTTTCGATTTGCAATGATTACCTCTGTTCACCAGAAGGTCTTTCGCAAATGAGAGAGGAAATTAAGAAATCAGGTGCGACTTCTATTGTCATCGCAGCCTGCACGCCAAGAATATGTGAGAAAATTTTCAGAGATAACATCGAAAAAACTGGTTTAAACAGGAACATGTTGCAAATTGCAAACATTCGGGAACAGTGTTCTTGGGTTCATGCAAACGAGCCATTCAAAGCGACGGAAAAAGCAAAAAATCTCGTCAAAATAGGTGTGAACCGAGCAAAAACACTGTTGCCTGCTGAGGGCGTCGACGTCGAATTGAAACAAGAAGTACTCGTCATTGGAGGAGGAGTTGCCGGTGTTGAAGCGGCATACAAACTTGCGGAACTCGGTTTTAAAGTGCATCTCGTCGAACGGAAACCGATGCTCGGGGGTAACATGGCAACCATGTTTACCTGCCTGCTCTGGTGTCACGAGGCGCCCGGGAAACCTCAATCGCTCAACTTTAGATTTGGAACATTTCCAGCGTGTGACTGCTCGGGCTGCACGATCATGCCAAAATTGAATGATGTCATCACGCATCCGAATATCGATATTCTTTTGCTTTCCGAGGTCAAACAAATCGTTGGACATGTTGGGAACTTCAAAGTTAAAGTCCTTAAAAAACCACGGTTCGTAGATGAAAAGAAGTGTGTGGGATGTGGCAATTGTGCCGTTGTTTGCCCAGTTGTCAAAAAGAATGAATATGATTACGGCCTTTCAAAAAGAAAAGCAATCTTTATGCCATACCAGCAGGCACTTCCAAGAAAATACGTGATTGATAAGGACGCATGCCTTCGCTTAAATGGTCAAGAATGCTCAGCTTGTCTTGAGGCTTGCGAATTTGAAGCACCAAATTTCGAGGATCATGAGCAAGAAATTGATCTCGAAGTCGGCGCAATCATAATCGCAACTGGCTTCGAACCATATAAGCCAAGGATCCATGGATATCTCGGATATCAGGAATATGATAACGTAATCACAATCATGGAATTGGAGCGTATGCTCGACAAGGCTGGTCCGACGGGTGGAATTGTTGTCAGACCCTCAGATCGAAAAATACCGAAGAAAATCGCATTCATCCAATGCGTTGGATCAAGAGACAGAAAGATCAGCGCAGGGTACTGCTCGAAAGTCTGCTGTATGTATACGATGAAAAATGCCCAGGCGATCAAAGAAGTCCATCCTGAGACAGACATCACGGTTTACTATATCGACATAAGGGCCGTAGGAAAGGGTGTAGAGGAGTTTTTCCACAGAACCAGGGAAGATTACGGGGTCGAATACACACGCGGAAGACCAGCTAAAATCATTGAAGACAAGGAAACGAAGAATCTCATTGTGCGAGCCGAGGAAACACTCCTCAACAAAATCACGGAAAGAATGTATGACCTCGTGGTACTTTCCGTTTCATTGGTTCCATCTGAAGGCAGCCAGGAGCTTGCATCAATGCTCCGATTGAGAACGAGCCCGGATGGATTCATACAAGAAGCACACACAAGAATGAAACCTGTCGAGACATCGATGGAAGGCGTTTTCGTCTGCGGTTGCGCACAAGGGCCGAAAGACGTTCCTGAGTCCATAGCTCAAGCAAGGGCAGCTGCACTTGAAGCAGCTGTACTACTCTCAAGAAAAGTCGCGAAAGCGGAATCACTAAATGCATTCATAGAAACAGAAAAATGTATCGGATGTGGCCTCTGCATCGATATATGCCCTTACGGCGCTCCAACTCCCATTATAACCGAAAGCGGAATGAAAATGAAGATAACAGAGGCTTTGTGCAGAGGATGCGGAACTTGCGTTGCTTCGTGTCCTGCAAAGGCGATCCATGCAAGGCAATTCACTGATGACCAGATCTTCAGCGAAATAAAAGCGGCATTGGAGGCGGAATAAAATGGATATCAGTCATGCAAGAAAAGAATTCATCATCAGTGAAAAAGAAAGACTATTAGAAGAGATACCAATTGTTGATGAAGAGTGCAACCGCGACTTTATTAGAGCCATTATCGAGATGGGTGGGGGCGATGTCCAAGTCTGCCTCCAGTGTGGAAATTGCACGGGGGTCTGTCCCGTTTCGTTGAAAACAGAAAATAAGGTCAGGAATATCATCAAAATGTGCCAAATGGGATTGAAAGAAAGAGTTTTGTCGACTCCCTGGGTTTGTGCGACATGTCATCGCTGTTATGAGCACTGCCCCGCTGGCATGAATCCAGCCGAATTAATTATTGCCCTAAGGCATATAGTTGTTAGAGAACTCGGTCCGCCGCCATTCGTTGTTTCGATATCAAATAATGTGGCAAATCTTGGTCAAGCGATCGAGATCTCAGATAAGATTCTGGATCTGAGGAAAAAGATCGGATTGAATGAGAAGCCATTCGACGAACGATACCGAT
>JANHAK010000110.1 GCA_024464195.1 Methanomassiliicoccales archaeon
ATTCGTTACCAATAAGATGCTCTGCAATCTCAAAATTCATCTGCTGGATGAGCGCTTCAACAACACCTGATGGAATACTGTCGAGGACGCCACTTCCTCTCATGATCCAAATGATTTGGATTTCGCCTGACTTATTGTTCAAAATGTTCTCTGAGAAATTATCTGGAAAAATAATAAGCGCTGTCCCACCTTTTTCCTCAACTGTTCTAATCCCCTCATTAATATCGGAGGCATTATAAACAACCTCAGCGTGCTTTGTGAGCGAAGACACTGCGATTTCCGAAACTGGTGTCTTGTCGAGATCGATGACGCCAATAATAGGGGTTTTTGTAGCTTCTTCACCAACACTGCCTATCATGTTTCCTAGCGATCCGAAAATAACAGCCATAACGATGATCGGCACAATCGTCGCCGGTGTTAGAAGTTCTCTGATCTCCTTCTTTGTAATGTTCAGAAATCCTCTCATGAGACCACCTTGACAAACACGTCCTCGATATTTTCAGCGCTGTATTTTTCTTTCAGCTCTTTGGGAGAACCGGTTTCAACGATCTTGCCGTCGTTGATGAGTGCAATGCGATCGCATAAAAATTCAACTTCGAGCATGTTGTGCGATGAGAGGAGGACTGTCATCCCCTCGGCTGAGGCTTTCCTCACGATGTTTCTGATCTCCTTGGCATTAATTACATCGAGACCTGAGGTGGGCTCATCGAGAATTGCAATTTTTGGTTTAACCATGAGGGCGCGGCCAACTAAAAGGCGACGTGTCATCCCTTTACTGTAGGTCTCCACTTTATCGTCGATTCTCTTACCGATATTTGCGATACTGATGCCTCTTTCCACCATCGATTCATATTGTTTCCCGAGCGAAGGATCGAAGAAAGCCGCAATGAATTTCAGATACTCCCTTCCCGTCAGATTCTTGTAGGCGCCAGCATCTTCAGGAAGGTAACTGATGATCTTCCTTATTTCATCCTGATCGCGTTCAAGATCCTTATCGAATATTCTCACACGGCCTGAAGAAATCTGCAATAATGTTGCGAGGATCCTGAGCGTTGTTGTTTTCCCTGCGCCATTTGGGCCAATCAAACCGAAGATCTCACCTACGTCAACGGAAAATGATATTCCCTTGACCGCGGTGAATTTTCCGTACGTCTTGACGAGGTCGCGCACCTCGATAGCCTTCAATAGGTAACCCTCCTCGAATCCCTTAATCGATCCCTTGATCGAATGCACTTCATATTAACTTGACTGCCTAGGAATCGATCATATCAGTTCTTAATCCCAGCTTCCTCATCAGTGTGAGACAATTTCTTGGTGCGTACGCATTGTAATCGTTATTCCAGTATCCATAAACCTCTTCAACATCAAGTGATTCCAGAATCCGGGTCCATTCATTGATCTCGTTCTCGCTGTATTCATAGCGGTACCACGATTTGCGACCATGCCATCTTACATACGCGAAGTCAGCAGTGATCACATCTCGAATGATCATTTTAGGGGAATCCACGAGACAAGTTGCCACCTTGTATTTGTCCATTAAAGATTTTGTATTTGAAGTGATCCAACTTTGATTTCTGAACTCGATTGCATATTTGTGATTACTGGGAAGCGCGGCAAGGAAGCTCTCAAATTTGTCAAAGTCCAGTTTCATTGTAGGTGGTAGCTGTATTAAAATGGGGCCGAGTTTTTCGCCTAACAGGTCCAGTCTCCCGATAAAAATCGATAAGTCCTCCTCGACGCTTTCGAGACGCTTCATATGAGTGATCTTACGACTCATCTTGGGACAAAAAATAAAATACTCAGGTGTTTTGGCCATCCAGCCCTTGACCATGCCTTCGTACGGAAGCCTATAAAATGACATATTAATCTCGACTGAGTCGAAATATTTTGCATATTCTACAAGCATCTTTTCTGGTGGGCAGTCTTGCGAATAAAACTTTCCAAGCCAGTCCCCGTAGCTCCAACCGCTACAGCCGAGGTGGTATCTTTTAGTAGACATCGCTGTTATCATTCGCTTTAGTTCTTATAAATTCGAATGTTGAGATTGGCCAGAACCGAAAAACGTTTTGAAAAGAATATATTTTCTTAACTTTCAAAACGACAGGCGCAAATCCTAGACAATGCAGAATCATCACATCGGCGCTGTCGAAAAGAATTCCTCATCAGCGAAAATATTCAAATCATCGAAGAGATTCTTCTTTACAATCTAATCAATACATTTTAAAATCAAGTGTGGTGATATTTCATTTTTAATACTATTAGCACGACGTTCAAACTTAGCGCGATGGCATTCCAGAAAATAACTGGCAAACTGTCTATCAGGATGCCATAAACCATCCAAAGAAACATGCCAATGCCGAGGAGCAAAAGCATGCCTGATGAAACATCCTCCATCTTTTTTGTTTTAAATCCCTTGACAATCTGAGGAACGAATCCCATAGTCGTGAGGAAACCAGCTAATAAGCCCAGAAGTGTCCAATTATCCATGATCGGAAATATCTATTCCGCAGATTATCCTTTCTGCCGCCGATTCTTTGTGATAGAAATTCCTTTTACACACTTTCTCATCATATAGGATATCTGGGTAAATTCGTTATTACCTCAATCAATCATAGGCAGAAAAGGACACAATTCTGTCAGAAACCGATATTCAGCCTCGCTCCATTGGTTGCGATGAGATCCATGATTTTGTAGTATGAAGATCTTCAGAAAGCGACGCCGTGAAAAAATGCTTATGATTGAAACTATTCAATATGCAAGAAAGAAGTTGAAGGCAAATATAGTGCGATCCCATCATTCCGTCCTCGCGTATCTTGTATAAAAAATGCATTACTGGTTCAATATCGCACATACCAATTCTAATTATTTGAATAATCTCCTCTTGAATAATCTCCTTTACCGTCTATTCAATGACCCGAATTTTATTAGCCGGTGAATCATTATTTGTCTGACGAATCTTGCGAAATTTACATTGTGTACCATATCATTGGAATGGTGAAGAAACTTGTTGATTGAGGTTCTCGGCCTCCTCTCGCTTGGTTTTCTTGTGGGGCTCAGCGGGGCCATAATCCCAGGTCCGCTTCTCGCATTTACTGTACTTGACACAAGTAAGAAACAAAAAATAACGGCGCATAGAATCATCTTCGGCCATGTTGTCTGGGAATTAGGAATCATTCTTCTCATTTTCGTCGGTTTTGGCAATCTCTTGATCAACAACAAGTGGATTGTTTTTCTTATTGGTGGGGTTGTTCTCATTTTCATGGGAGCAATGATGATGCTTGGAAAGAGGGGAGAAATCAGGCTGAAGAGCTCTCGGTTTGACTCTTCTTTTCTTGGCGGGATTTTTTACACAGCATTCAATCCATCACAACCCGTCTGGTGGGCAACCGCCGGCCTTGCATTATTGGTCACAGGATTGGAGGTATTGGGTATTATCGGCGTCATTCTTGTCACTTTGGGGCACTGGCTATCGGATTTTGCTTATTATTTGATCGTCTCTTTCGTAATTCATCGACATGAGGAATTCATCAATCCCCGCCAGAGACAGCTAACATTGATCCTCGGTACCTTTCTCTTAGTTCTAGGCATCTATTTCTTAATCGCGAGTTTTGGTATTTAGGTTGAATCTTCGATGGTGATTAACCTTTTGGCAAAATTATTTCGAAATAATCTTTGGGGCGTATTGCAAAGACATTAAACTATCCAAAAAAGTACAGGTACTCACAGATGGTCAATAGCCAATGCCATTGATTTTTTAAAGATGGCGTTTCTGCAAATTTGAAAAGGGTCAAAAATCACTTCAACATAAAGGTAAAAAGATATTCGTTGATCGACTCCTTGCAACTCGTTCTCTTATATCCCGTAGCACATTCTTTTCTAAGCCAAAAGACAAATTTGAAGTTCATCCTTTTCATAAATAGAACGCATCTTCGCATCACATTTCTCAGCTTAATGAGACCTCAAAGAGTCTGCGATACGCTCTTTCGTTGTATATTTCATTATCAGTACAATATCAAGAGTGAAAAATTCGTGAATAACACCTTATCAACAAATAAGGTCCACTCTAGGGAGTCGGGTTAAATACAATTTTGATGTAGATGAATGGGAACCAAAAATCCTAATGTCCAGTTCTCCATTTGTCAATTACTCAGGGATCTCCGGTCTGAGCATTATGTTTCATCATATTCTTCTTCGCTCTGTCATACGAGTGCTCGATCGCTTCCAGAGTTATGAATTCCTTTTCAAGTGAAGCTTTCTGAAAGTTAAACTCGCGCACGAAATCCTCGACGTGACGATCAAAAGCCTCCTGGTCACCGAGACCCGTGTCCAGCTTTAGCGCCATTTTGTAGCCAGCTATTTCAAAAAGCCATTTGAGCGTACTTAAATCGTTCTTATTGATTCCTCTTGTCAATTCCATTTTATAAATAAGCTCACGCCAGTATTCCGCCCATGCAGGCGTGAGATAGAAGACTCCTGGGTAGCGTTTTAATAAGTGATAATAGCCATCTGTACCGCCAAGTACTGCTGCGATGCAATCATCCACTGGCCGGCCCTGATCATCCGTAATCATAAAAAGGGTTTGTCTGCAATCATTCTCAATCTCAGAGATATCTTTGAACGCATTGCCACAGAGGCCATAAAAGAGAAGGATCGATCTACACTTCTGTGCGAGGAGATTCACAGATTCTAAGACTTCCTTACGCAATTTCTGAGGGTCTTCATGTAGTCCCATGGATTTCATGAGTATCAAAACATTAAAGCCATGTTCTGGGAAGTGATCAAGTTCGTCTTGTTTGATCGGGCAAATCTTTGCCCCGACTTCTGCTCTTGTCAACTTCATTAATAGGTTCCTCGAATCCTCGTTTTCGATGACGTAGACTCGTGCGATCTCCTTATCGCGTTTGATAGCATAGACGATTTCGTTCTCGAGAATGGGGCAACCGATAATGCCAAGAACGCCGGACACGGAATTCACGGGGTATGAATC
>JANHAK010000111.1 GCA_024464195.1 Methanomassiliicoccales archaeon
ATTTGCGCATTCCTTTCTCTTTTTGTCATTCCTCCCTTTACTTCTGATTCTTAGGACATCGTTTCTTTGTATGATTAAGCATGAACGAGTAAAGTTTTTTAAGAATCTATAAATAGGATTTGGTATCTATGTTTTAGATTGGGGCAGAAAGAAGCCAGTAAAGACCACTCAGACATTCCCTCAGGATACGGGAATGGATCGCAGATTCGTCCGCGGTTTAACGCTGCAGTTTGGATCAATCCCCGCGCGGGATTTGTTACAAACTTTCTCGCGAGCCTGGCTGGGCGTCTGAAGACGCGGTTAAGGGCCCGAGTTGGACGATTTGTCGGCCGCCCTGTGAGGCGATATGTGGTCATTTTGTGGAATGACCCGCCCTGGGCCGCCAGTGGCTGATCTGGCTTCCTGCAGACCCGTTATATGATGCAAATCTCGCATGTTTTATTCAATTTAGGCTGAGGCATTTTTTGATAAGAGATTTATTTTAATTCTTAGCCGCAGCATCTTCAAATGAAAATCTAATTAATTAGAACGATCGATCTTCTCCATAATTTATTCATTTATCACGTAATTCGAACAGTCTCAAATGGAATCAGCGACTTTCTAATAGGTTGAATGGGAGGGTATGAAGATCGAAAGATTTGCAGAGACAATCTATAAATACGGCGCCGTCCATGGAAATATTGCCCAAAGGCGGAATGCACATGGGGAAAACGGATTTCTTGCTATCGTCTTTGGACGGTGCTAAGATATCCGGAATCCATTTGCGGCGTAAGCCGCGATCCGCGCATCATATCTGGTTGCCATGGCAACTGGAATGAGCTGCGGATTCGCCAACGGCCTCCGTCCTTCACAAGAGGATGGAATCTGTGGTAGGAATGGACGCTCGATTGCGAGCATCCGGGGCTGCTTTGCGGAGCAGTCCTAGAATGCGGCAAACGAGTTGACGCCCAGTGCACCGTAATCTTTGGGCACCAATTTTACATTATTTTCATATTGAACCTAAGTTTTGATTGTGGTATCTGCTCATGTTGTCTTGGTTCGTGTAGTTTTTTTGGTTATTGAAGACTTCGAAGTGGTCGACAGGCATGTGATAGATTTAAAATAGCATGAAGAATTATGGCCTGAAGATTTCAGGAATTCACATCGTGGAGGAGATGGAATGGATCCAGCGAAGGAAACGAAGACGAGCGCCCTGCCCGCATATATCAAAAGGCTTGAAGATGCGATTGGAAAGGAGAATGTCAAGACAAGTGAATTTGAAAGACTTCTCTATAGTCATGACCTTGCTCCACTTCCTAAGGAAGCACAATTGGCGTTCAAGAACATTCCCGATGTTGTGGTGAGGCCTAGGTCAACGGAAGATGTCCAAAAAATTGTAAAAATTGCTGCCGATGAAGGCGTCCCAATTACTCCGCGTGGTAGTTCGACTTGGGGTCTCGGTGGAAGTATTCCTGCTTTCGGCGGGATCTTAATCGATATGAGTGGGGGGATGAATAAGATTCTCAAGATCGATAATGAAAATCTCTATGTTACGGCTGAAGCAGGAGCTACCTGGAAGCAGGTTTATGAGGCATGCTTGAGCAAAGGTCTTCTGCTCGGATCATACCCGAGCAGCTTTCCAAGTGCAACGCTTGCTGGATGGATCTCCACAGGCGGTATTGGAATCGGTACTTACAAGTATGGATCTGCGGGAGACAATATCAGAAATTTGGAAGTTGTGATGCCTGATGGCGATATTATCAATACTGGCTTTGACGAGGTTTGCGCCAACAGCTCCGGCTATAATTTAAATTGGTTGATGGTCGGCGCCGAGGGGACGCTCGGCGTTATTACCAAGGTGACATTCAAACTAGTTCCTGCGCCTGAAACGATGCGACCCCTATCGTATGCTTTCAACGACCTTGTATCGATGGGACCAGCATTAACGGAGGTATGTAGGTCGAGGGTCGAGCCGCTTCACATATCCTTTGGTGATGGAAGGCATTACGAGCTGTTGAGAAAAGCTGGAAAGCACGCACCAGAAGTGGGAAGCATGCTTAGCTTCATGCTCGAAGGCGATGCTGACGTAGTTAAGCACGAAGAGCAAGTGATTGACAAGATCATGGAAAACCAAGGTGCGAAGAAAATGCCTGATGATGTGGCAATACATGAGTGGGAAGAACGATGTTATGAATACCGTTCGAGAGAGATAGGCATGGGTGCTATTCCAGGGGAAGTCGTCGTGCCTTTGAGAGCGTTTTCGGCGATGGCAAGTGCCACATATGACCTCATGGAAGAGATGAAAATGGAGGGGGCAGTGATCGGTATTATGGCCGACAGAAACACTGTCATGTTCATGCCTTATTATCTCTTTGATTCAGAAAGTCTTCTGAAGAGTGTTGTTTCTCTTTCATTCAACAAGAAATATTCAGATCTCGCCTTTGAGCATGGCGGTCGGCCCCTCGGTTTCGGTATGTTTTTTGCATCAAATCTTAAGACCATTCGTGGCAATAGTGTCAAATATATCAAAGCGATCAAGAATGCAATTGATCAAAAAGGAATTATGAACCCAGGAAAGCTCATAGAGACGGTGACTAGACAGGGGATTCATGTCGCACCCTCCCTTTTTGAGATCGGAATGGATGCTCTTGCTATTGCAAAAAAGATATTGCCAAGAGATCAAGAAGTCGATGAAAAAGCAGCAGAATACCAAGTAGAAAAGGCGGAAAAGGAAAAGAAAGGGCCAATGCGCTGAATGGCCCTTTTATTTCGCATACCTTGCGGGATCCGAATCAAATTTTTTCTTACAACCAGGGGCGCAGAAGTAATACTTTTTGCCTTTGTATTCCGAAGTCCATTTTGCGTTTTTTTCTTCGACTTCCATTCCGCATATCGGATCTTTTGCCACACCATCACCTCCCTTTTCTTATTTCTGGAACATATCTTTTCAATAGAAGGGCGTTTGATACAACTGAAACAGAGCTCATTGCCATTGCCGCTGCAGCAATAACTGGCTGAAGCAGGATTCCGAAGAAGGGATAGAGAACACCTGCTGCGATCGGTATGCCAGCGGTGTTATATGCAAATGCCCAAAATAGATTCTGTCGGATCTTATTCATTGTTTTTCTGCTCAATTGAATCGCCGCAACGACATCTCGTAGATCATTTCTTATCAAGACGATGTCACCGGTTTCAATCGCAACATCCGTGCCGCTTCCAATCGCGATGCCGATGTCTGCTTGCGCAAGGGCCGGTGCGTCGTTGATGCCATCGCCAACCATTCCTACGATCTTTCCCTCCTTTTGGAGTTTCAGGATTTCCTTAGCTTTATCCTCTGGGAGCACTTCCGCCAAAACTTTGTCGATACCCAGTTTTTTCGCAATCACATTTGCAGTTCTCCAGTTATCGCCCGTGATCATCGCCACTTCAATTCTCATCTTCTTCAATTCGGCAATCGCCTCTTTTGAAGTGTCTTTCAAAACATCTGCAACAGCAACTAAACCGATGACTTTTCCGTCGATTGCCAGGATCATAACAGTCTTTCCCTCGTCTTCTATCTTTTGCATCAAGTCTTCAATCATTGAGATGTCGATCTGTTCACTTTTCATAAGTGCCCTATTCCCGAAAAGAATTCTCGATCCGTGAAAATTCACAACAACTCCTTTTCCAGGTAAGGTCTCAAATTCTTCCGGATTGGGTATTTCAATCCCCATTTCTTTTGCGCGCCGAATGATTGCCTCTCCAAGTGGATGTTCTGATCCTTTTTCAGCGATTGCGGCATACTTTATAATTTCTTTTTCTTCTTGTAAAAGAGGAATCACATCGGTTACTTCCGGTTCTCCTTTTGTCAGAGTCCCAGTTTTATCGAAAACGACAATATCAATTCTACCAGCCAGTTCAAGAGCTTCCCCGCTCTTAATTAGAATTCCAAATTCAGCACCTTTCCCAGTTCCAACCATGATAGCAGTCGGCGTTGCTAGACCTAATGCACACGGGCAGGCAATGACCAGGATTGTAATGAAAATTGAAAGAGAAAAGATAAAACGAGGCACGGTAATCTCAAACACATCATATCCAACAAAATACCATAAGAGTGCGCTAACAAGAGCAATTACAATGACTGCGGGGACGAAATAAGCCGAAACGCGATCGGCAATACGCTGGATAGGCGCCTTAGAGCCTTGTGCTTCCTCAACGAGCCTGACGATCTGCGCGAGCACGGTATCTTTTCCGACTCTTGTAGCGCGCACCTTTAGCAGTCCATTTTTATTGATTGAACCGCCAATGACTTCAGAACCTATTCCTTTTTCAACAGGGATGCTTTCCCCTGAAATCATCGACTCATCAACAGAAGAATGCCCGTCGATAACGATACCATCTGTAGCGATCGTTTCTCCTGGCTTTACGACAAAGACATCGCCAACTTCGAGTTCTTCGATCGGTATTTCGACTTCCTCGTTGTTCTTCAGAACGCGAGCGGTTTTGGCCTGAAGATTCATCAGCTTTCTAATCGCTTCAGAAGTCTTTCCCTTCGCCTTTGCTTCCAGATATTTTCCAAGCAGGATTAGCGAGATGATGAGCGCTGATGTATCAAAGTATACATGTTCGAATGGTATAATCGACGGAAAGAAAACAACAGTCGTGCTATAGAAATAAGCCGCTGATGTGCCAATTGCAATAAGTGTATCCATATTAGCCCTCTTATTGCGCAGAGCTTTGAAACTCCCGACATAAAATTGGTAACCTGCGATAAACTGAATAGGTGTAGCTAAGAAAAACAGTACAATATTTCCGATTCTCATCATTTCCTCAGTGACTCTAATTAGAGAGAAATCAAGAATCGTTGTGAGGAGAAAGGTTGGGATACTTAAAGAGAGGCTGAAAATAAGAAGATTCTTCTGCCTTTTCATCTCCTTTTGTCTAGCCAACTTCTCCTCATCAATAGTCTCCGCTTCGATGACTTCGTAACCCGCTTCCCTAATTGCTTTCTTTATATCAGAAAG
>JANHAK010000112.1 GCA_024464195.1 Methanomassiliicoccales archaeon
GTCTTGATGACACTCAAGGCGGCTTTGCTGTTGCAGTGTGTAAGAATACAATCGCCTGAATTAATTCTCTTCGCTCCAATCTCGCCTATTATCCTGACGGCTTCTCTTGATTTACTAATGAAGTTATCGGCATTTTTTGTAATCAGCGATTTCAACTCGTCGACAGAATCGAAGTTCTTGACATTTTTTAAAACTGAATGAACGGCATTCCAAAGGGAAACAGCGGTTGGCCTAGTTGACAACAATATATCTTTTCCTTTTTGAATAAGTGATCGGAACTGGTCAATATCATTTCCGTTGTAAGAAATGGCAAGATCTTTCAAAGCCTGTGCGGCTGTCCTAGCGATCTCACCAGCACCGCGAATCTTCATACTTCTAATCAATTCTGCGATTTCCTCGATGTCCATCAATGGATCGATGATTCAAGCCAGTATTTAGTCTTATTCATCATCGTGCCACTCGATTCATGCGTTCAAAGAACCTGGCAATCTGAAAGAGATTTTTTAGGGTGTCGCCAGGCGTTTCCTTGTCAAATTCCAAGAACTCGTTCTAGATCGTTGAGAGTGAGAGTGTTAGCGACATTCCCTTTCTCAAGCCATCCTCTCTTAGCGGTCGCAACGCCGAAAATCATGTAATTAAGTTGATCAAGGCTGTGCGCGTCAGTACCGATTGCCATCATGATACCACTCTCCTTCGCCCACTTCGCATTTACGTCATTGAGATCTAGTCGCTCAGGCAAAGCATTGATCTCGAGCCATACTCCCTTTCCTCTTGCCTCGTCGATGATCCTTTCTAGATCAACTTCATATGGATCGCGTTGCTCTATGACACGCCCTGTTGGGTGGGCCAGAATTGTCACATAATCGTTCGCCATCGCACTGAGGATTCGCTCCGTCATTTCCTTCCTGCTCATCCTAAAGCCAGAGTGAACGGCAGCAACGACAATGTCAAGATCCCTCAGAACCGAATCTGGGTAGTCAAGTCTTCCGTCGCCCAAAATTTCAACTTCTGCTCCAGTAAGGACACGGAACCCATCGATTTTCTCATTGATCTTTCTCACTGTTTCAATGCTCTTAATGAGTTCCTCTTTACTCAGTCCGCCAGCCACTTTGAGCGTTTCGGAATGATCGGTGATCGCAACGTATTCATAGCCACGTCGCTTGCACTCTTCAGCGATCTCTTCAATCGAAGCACTCCCGTCACTCAGATTTGTATGAATGTGAAAATCGCCGCGGATGTGATCTATTTCGATGAGATGCGGTAGTTGATGATGTGCAGCCGCCTGGATTTCGCCCCTGTTTTCCCTCAATTCCGGTGGAATATAATCGAGTCCGAGAATGCCGTAAACCTCCTCCTCGGTCTTACCGGCGATTTTTTCGCCCGTCTCTTTCGTGAAAACGCCGTACTCGTTGATCTTGTATCCCTTCTCGATTGCTAGCCTCCTCAGCTCAATATTATGGTCTTTTGATCCAGTGAAATATTGCAGAGCAGCACCATAGCTATCGGTGCTGACGACTCTGATATCAACCTGAACGCCATCCTTTAACCTGACGCTACCTCTCGTGTCACCCCTTGCAAGAACCTCTTCGACTTCTGGGTTCGAAACGAAAACGTCCATAACCATTGAGGGATTGTCACTTCCAACAAGGATATCGATATCGCCGATCGTTTCTTTCATCCGCCTGAGGCTTCCTGCAACGCTCACGGTCCTCAATTTCGTGACTGAAGCGATGTATTGTTCGATTTTCTTCCCATAATAATACGCATAGCCGAGCAGCATGCGACCGCTGCGCTGCTCGATAATTCTTATTCCTTTCAGGATATTCTCTTCAGATTTCTCACCAAATCCCTTCAACCTCCGTATCCGATGTTCCTCAGCGGCTTTCTTCAGCTCGTGGAGATTTGTGATTTTCAATTCTTTATACAAACGCATCGCAGTTTTCGGACCTATCTCTGGGATTTCCATTAACTGAAGCAATCCTGCCGGCAGTTCCTCTCTTAGCTGTTTGAGATAATTGAGCTCCCCTGTCTCGATAATCTCCCTGATTTTCTTCGCAATCGCCTTCCCAACGCCTGGTATCTCCTCAAGTTTGTTTTCTTTGTAATAGTCTGTAATATCCCTTCCAAGGGTTTCAATGCTTCTTGCCGCTCTCCTATAAGCACGGGGTTTGAATTCTACGCCTTTGAGTTCAAGTAAATCGGCAATCTCATACAGAATTGCCGCAATCTTTGCGTTGCTCATCCTCTCTCTGATTAAAGAGTAGTGTACATGAGGAAATTAATTTGTCTCTAATGTCGGAAAACTCTGATTCCTGTGAAGACCATAGCCATTCCGTGTTCATCTGCTGCCTTAATGACTTCATCATCTCTGACGGATCCACCAGGCTGGATGATGGCGGTGACACCGGCTTTCGCCGCCTCGTCTACACCATCCCGGAACGGGAAGAAAGCATCAGATGCCATAACGCTCCCCTTTGCCTCATCCTTTGCCTTGAAGGCAGCAATCATCGAGGAGTCAACTCTGCTCATCTGGCCCGCGCCAATACCGACAACCCGTTCATCCTTCGCAAGAACAATCGCATTTGACCAGACATGCTTGACGACTTTCCATGCAAACAGCATTGACTTGATCTCAAATTCCGTCGGCTTCCTCTTTGTCACAACCTTAAGATCTTCGGGCTTGAGCTTGACGTAGTCATGAGTTTGCGCGAGTAATCCACCTTTAACTTTCTTCATTTTCAATTCTGGTCTCTCATCAGGGGTTATTGGTGCGTTCGTTCTTAGGATCCGTATGTTTTTCTTCTTTTCTAAAATCGAAAGTGCTCCAGGTGTATACGATGGCGCGATCACCGCCTCGACAAAATGTTTACTGATTTCCTCCGCTGTCGCCTCGTCGACTTCTCTGTTGATGCCGATGACACAACCGAAAGCCGCCACTGGATCCACGTTGTATGCCGTCACGAACGCTTCACGAATGCTGTCTGCGCTCGCGATCCCACACGGGTTTGTGTGTTTTAGGACCGCTACTGTCGGCCTCTCGAAATCTCTCAAAATGTCGAGTGCCGCTTCGAGATCAAGAATGTTGTTATACGAGAGCTCCTTTCCATGAAGCTTTTCAGCCCGCGAAATGCAGACCCCAGTCGCAAATGGGTCGATATAAAAGGCGGCGGATTGATTCGGATTCTCGCCGTAACGAAGATCGAGCGCCTTTTCAAATCCGAGCACGAGACTATCTGGAAATATTTCCTGCCCGAATTCCCGCCCAAAATAATTTGAAATCATCGCATCGTAAACAGCGGTCGTTCTAAATGCCTCGACCATCAGTGCTTTGAGAGTTTCCTTGCTTAACGCACCGTCCGTTTTCCGCATTTCCTCAAGGATATAACCGTACCTTCTGGGATTCGTGACAACGGCGACAGACTCAAAATTCTTCGCGGCAGCCCTGATCATGCTTGGGCCGCCAATATCAATATTCTCGACGATCTCGTCGATGGTTGACCCAGGCTTTAGAACAGTCTCCTTGAACGGATAGAGGTTAACAACGACCATGTCAATTTTCTTGATCCCTTTTTCTTTGAGTTGGTTCATGTGTTCTGGCTCATCCCTACGTGCGAGAATACCCGCGTGGATGAATGGGTGAAGTGTTTTGACCCTCCCATCAAGCATTTCGGGGAACCCGGTTACTTCTGAGATTTCGATCACACCTACGCCACTTTCTTTCAAAAGACGAGCAGTGCCGCCAGTCGAAATGATTTCGACGTCGAATTCTTTGAGTCCTTTCGCAAATTCTACGATTCCACTCTTATTTGAAACACTGATCAGTGCTCTCTCAACTCTCATCAAACGAACTCCTCCTGCATAGTTTCAGGCATTTCGTTCTAATCAAATGCCGGAAGTATATGATATACGTGATGATAAATACAATCGTAAGCCCTGCCGAATGATATCGATATTTTCCGATCACCAACAAATAAGAAGGTAATGCGTCGGAAATTACTATTCAATAATTTTTCGAATTTTCAAAAGGATTTAAATCGTAAGCAGCAGTTTTCTCATCGGGCAGTGCTATGATCATCATCGGTGAGAAGATTAACGGACTTTTTGCATCTGTGGCAAAGGCGATCGATCGTCGCGATGCGAGTTATATTCAAGATCTCGCGATATCGCAAGTCAAACATGGCGCACACATTCTTGACATCAATACGGGACCTGGAAGGGAAGACGCGCCAGCCGTCATGGAATGGCTCGTGAAAACAGTACAAGAGGTTGTCGATGTACCGCTTAGTATCGACACACCCGGTCCGAAAACGATGGAAGCGGGTCTGAGGGTTTGCAGGAACAAGCCAATTATGAACTCGACGACGGCAGAGCGCAAGCGCATGGAGAAATTCTTCCCTCTTTGCAAGGAATACGACGCGGAGATCATCTGCCTAACACTCGATGAGCGAGGAATTCCCAACGATGCGCAATCGCGTGCTGAGATGGCGATGCTCATGATGACCACGGCGATGGAATACGATATCATGCCTGAGAGAATATACCTCGACCCACTCATTTTACCAGTCGGTGCAGCACAGGATCAGTGTAAGAAGGTCATCGAAGCGATTCGAATTTTCCAGACATTAAACGAGCCTCCACCGCGAACTGTTGTCGGTCTGAGTAATGTTTCAAATCTAACAAAGGAGCGTAGCCTTTTAAACAGAACCTACCTTGCCATGCTCATGGGTGCCGGTTTGACTGCGGCGATATGCGATCCTTTGGACGAGGAACTCATGAAGATTGTTAAGGCAGGGGAAATCCTATTGAATCAGCGGCTATATTGCGACGACTTCCTCAGAGCTTAAGTATCCACATCGTTTAAACGATCAGTGGTTTTACATCCTAAAGAAATTCGTGGATAGTGTGAACTATTG
>JANHAK010000113.1 GCA_024464195.1 Methanomassiliicoccales archaeon
TAAGAAAATCCTTTTATCATTTTGATAAAAGAACGGATTGACTGTCGCCGATAATGAGAGATCGATTGTGTTAGCCGATGCGATTTGTCATTTTTGGTGATACCCAATATACCTTTTAGAATGCCACAATAATCGATCTCAAAAAATACACAATCCCAAGAGAACCGCCATTACTCATATAACAATTTAGAGTCAGTGTCGCCACAAATTCTCAAAAACTGCTATAAAAAATCTTTTCACTTCTTGCTGATTGTTTATAATTACTCTGTTTACCGCCGAGAATCAAACAACTGCATACATCCAATCCTTTCAATCTTGTATGCCTATAAGGATCCAATAAATCCTTAGAAATTTTCCTATATTTAATACAGCGATAATCTGTTGATGAGAGCGGGTATAGAGATTTCGCTCAAGTTAGTAAACTGGATAAGAGGGGCGCTTCAAATTCTCGCAGACAATCTTGTTTTCATTGGAAAGGTGCAGGGGGTGCGATTTGAACGCACGGACCCCTTCGGGACAAGGTCCTAAGCCTTGCGCCGTTGGCCAGGCTTGGCTACCCCTGCGTCAAGGCTGGATGCGTTCGTGAGTATATAAGTTCTTAGCGGCAACAAGTTGAAGATTTAATCGAAAGTCTATCGGCCACAACCGAATCTTTGACCATTTATTGTTTGAGATATCAAATAAAAAATCAGTTGAAATACCTAATCTAGTTTTGATAATTTCCTCTTGATCAACGTCTCAAAGTATTCTTTGGATTTTTCGATCGCACGATCGTGTGTACTGGGATAAACCTTGACCTTTCCTTTGACAGCGATCACATCTTCGGCATCCGTCAGCACAAGTTTTTCGAGATACGCGGACTGCTTATCAAACCTGAAATAAATGAATCCCTCGTCATCCGTTCTTCGTTCCAGGGTATCAACAATCTTTTTCAAATCATCTGAACTCAATCTATCAAAGAATGCATCTATTTCCGTCTTCTTTCCCAGGATAGCTTCGAGAATTACAATTGGATTGCCGTGGTAGCCAGTTGACATTGACCTCTTGAATTCATTTGTTCTGGCGACAAATTGCAAAGCTTTGATGACCCGAGTCTCGTCCTCAGTCGCATTAACGAAGACTCTGAAGAAGAGGCTATGGAATACCATTAGCTCCACATTTGCTAAAAGAGTATTATTTCTTTTTGATAAGCCTAAGGGGTATTTTGCGTGAGATATGAAACCCGCATCGGTATCAACGAAAACCAAGTGCTAAAAAATGGCACGGATATGAAAAACATGGAAAATGCTTATAATCACATAGCAACTTGACCGCTTTGGTGTAACAAATGATCGAGATCCGCATTCATGGACGAGGCGGTCAGGGAGCTGTTGTGGCTTCCGAGATTCTCGCCCGCGCTGCCGTCAAAGACGGCATGCGAGTCGCAGCCTTTCCATTTTTTGGAGTAGAGAGGCGAGGAGCGCCGGTAACAGCCTTTTGTAGAATTGATGATAAGCCGATCAGGATTCATGCTGGCATCTACGAACCAGATTATGTAATCGTCCTTGATCCAAAACTCATGGAATTCGTTGATGTGTGCCAGGGCTTGAAACCAAATGGCGAGATATTGATGAATACGACGAGAAGTAAGGAAGAGCTTGGAATCAACAAACCAAATAAGACATGGATTGTTGATGCGACGGGCATCGCATTAAAACACGGACTCGGAAGCGAAACCGCTCCGATTGTCAACACTGCAATCGTTGGGGCATTCGCGAAAATCTTCCCAAAGGTATCACTTGAGTCAGTATTAAAGAGTATTGAAGAAGCTGCTCCAACTAAGAAAGATGCAAATGTCGCTGCTGCGAAGGAAGCTTATCACATGGTCAAGGAGGCGTAAGAATGGTCGAAGCACCAAAGACCTACAAGGATCTGCCTTCCACGCCGATCACATTTTTCACAACAGAAGACAACAAGACTGGCACTTGGCGAACGATCAGACCAGTTATCGATAAGGAGAAATGCACCAGGTGCTACATTTGCTGGAAGTTCTGCCCCGATTTGAGCATCGAAGTTGAAAAAGAAGGGGATTATCCGAATGTCGATTACGATCACTGCAAAGGATGTGGAATTTGCGCCAATGAATGTCCTTCAAACGCTATCACGATGGAAAAGGAGATGGAAAAATGATAGAGGTGATGACAGCCAATTATGCGGCTGCTTACGCGGTTAAGCTGGCCCGGGTTGGAGTGATTGCTGCATATCCAATTACGCCTCAAAGCAGCATTTCCGAGAAATTAGCGGAAATGTACGTCAAGGGAGAGCTTCACGGCAAGTATTTTTTGGTCGAAAGTGAACACAGCGCAATGTCCATGCTTATCGGTGCTTCTTATGCTGGGGCAAGAACATTTACTGCAACATCTTCACACGGTCTCGCCCTCATGCACGAAATGTTGTTCTGGGCAGTTGGTGCCCGGCGACCGATCGTTATGGCCGTAGTCGCACGAGCACTGGCTCCTCCGTGGAATATCTGGGGAGACCATATGGATGTCATGAGCGAGAGAGATACAGGTTGGATGCAGTTCTTTTGCGAAAACAATCAAGAGACACTCGACACAATTCTGATGGCTTATAAGATTTCGGAAAATCGATCAGTGATGTTGCCGTCAATGGTGATTGAAGACGGTTTCATCCTTTCCCACACGTACGAAGCTGTTGACATTCCTGATCAGGATGAAGTCGACGATTTTCTGCCGCCATTCGATCCAGAATGGAAAATCGACTTCAACGATCCAAGGAGATTCGGTGGTCTCACAATGCCAGATTGGTGGTCAGAATTTAGATACCGAATCGCACTAGATCAGGAGGTTGCAAGAAAGAAAATTGTGGAAGTCGACAAAGAATTCGAAAGAAAATTTGGTAGGAGTTACGGTGGTCTCGTGGAATTTTATAACTGTGACGATGCAGAAGTGGCACTCGTTCTCGCTGGGTCCGCAGTCGGTACAGCAAAAGAAGTTTCCGATAAGATGCGCGAGAGAGGGAAGAAGGTCGGTGTTGTTAAACTTAAAACCTTTAGGCCTTTCCCAGCCGAGGAATTAAAAAAGCTCAACGATATGGTGCCTGTGGTCGGCGTGTTCGATCGAAGCTACACATTCGGATATGGCGGTGCATTATATTCCGAAGTAAGGAACGGAATTTACGACCCCGCTGGAGGTGCTCTTGTCAAGAACTATGTCGGCGGTATGGGCGGGAAGGATTTCACACCGAAGAACATGGAATTCATCTTTGAAGATCTTCTTAGGATTAAGAAGGAAGGAAAAGTGGACAAAATGGTTGAATGGATTAATATAAAAGATGGCACGGGGAGGTGGTAAATATCCCCAAATTCACAATTCCGAAGGAAGAATATGTTTGCAAGGGACACAGCGCATGCCCAGGTTGCGGAACGCCGCTTGCCCTTCGTTATACTTTAAAGGCCCTTGGCAAGCGAACAGTATTAAATATCCCTGCAGGTTGCGGTGGCGTTATACTTGGTGTATGGCCAAGCTATGCCCTGAAGGTTCCAGTCGTGGACAATGCATTTGAGTGCACTGCAGCCGTCGCTGATGGGATAAGGGCTGGATTTGATGTGCTCGGCGTTGAAGATGCGTATGTCGTCGGTTGGGCTGGCGACGGTGGAACCGTTGACATTGGGCTTCAAGCGCTTTCTGCTGCCGTCGATCGCAATGCAAACATCATTTATATCATGCTGGACAACGAAGCATATATGAATACGGGAATTCAAAAAAGTGGATGCACTCCGATCGGTGCGTGGACGACAACAACCCCTGTCGCCGATGAAAAAGGCTGGAATACATCCCCAAAGAAGAGAATCATGGAAATGCTTGTTGCTAACGGGATTGTCTATGGGGCAACCGTTAATGTTGCGTTTCCAGAGGACTTTATTGCAAGACTGAGAGAGGCAAAAGACATCAAGGGCACAAAATTCATTCATGTCTTGGCCCCATGCACACCGGGTTGGCGTATCGACCCAAAAAAGAGCATCGAAGTCGCAAGACTAGCAACCCAGACTGGAATTTTTCCACTTTATAAAGTGGAAAACGGAAGATATTCGTTGACGAAAGAGATCAAGAACAGAAAGCCAGTACGGGAGTATCTGATGCTCCAGGGAAGATTCAGACACCTCAAGGAAGAGGCGATCAACCAAATACAAAAAATTGTTGACGAAGAATATGCGCGTCTTCTTAAGAAAATCAAGGATACAAATGAATAAAATCGCACCTCAACATCTATAATTTTCTTTTTTTCTTACATTTATAATTTCCTTTTGCTAAATCTTAATTCGATTCAGATAGCGATTTTTAAAACGCGTGCTCGCTCCTTAACCTCGAATAGTTCAGCTGATCTCATTTACAATGATCCTTCCAACGCCATCTTGTGCACGCCAATCACGCATGAATTGGTCAAATAGGATGATCAATTCGGAATGAATTTCGCACTCGGGTCGCCAAATTGGTCGGGATTGGATTCGTTGCCAACAGCGGCGTGAATCAGTTCGGCTTCTGGGATCTTTCTTTGGGAGAGTTCTTCGGCTTCTTCCTCATTAATGTCCTCCAGCATTTCCTCAATGTCTGACGCAATCTGCGTTATGAATGATTCGCTGATTTTTGTGCATACTGATTCAATGATCTTGATGATGCTTCGCTCCATGATAGAAAAGCTTTCCCATACAGGTATGTCACCAGCAATTTCAAGGAGTTTGTCATTGTCTAAAACGAGTGTAGTTTCAGCAACCTCCTTAAGCCTCTTAATACCCTCTGCCGCTTTTTTACGGCATT
>JANHAK010000114.1 GCA_024464195.1 Methanomassiliicoccales archaeon
AGTTCATATATGAAAGTCGTCGTAACAGGTGGCGCTGGTTTCATAGGATCTCACGCTTCTGAGTATTTTGCTGTCAAAGGTTGTGAAGTCACGGCTTTTGATAATCTCAGCAGAGCAAGACTATTAAAGAAACGAAATCGTTTTGAGGATTACAATTGGAATTATCTTTCATCCTTTGAAAAAATCAAATTGATCGATGGAGACGTTAGAATCGCGAAAGAGATTTCTAATGTATGTGATGATGCCGATCTCATCATTCACACAGCCGCCCAGACTGCTGTCACAACCTCTATCCTTGATCCAAGAACGGATTTCAAAGTCAATCTTCTCGGCACGTTTAATGTTTTAGAAGCGGCGAGAAAGGCAAAGTCAAATCCTACTGTAATTTTTACATCGACAAACAAAGTATATGGAAGTAATGTAAATTTGCTCTCGATCGTTGAAAAAGAAAAAAGGTATGATTTTGCAGATGAAGGAACATCTGGTGTGAATGAAACTCTTTCAATAGACCGATGTGAACATACGCCCTATGGATGTTCAAAACTGGCCGCCGATATTTATGTTCAGGACTATGCACGGACATATGGAATGCGGACTGCCGTCTTTAGAATGTCATGTATATATGGCCCCAGACAATTCGGTGTTGAAGACCAAGGTTGGGTTGCTTGGTTTATCATCGCTCATCTTACGGACAAGAAAGTCACGATATATGGCGATGGAAAACAGACAAGAGACATTCTCTTCGTTGAAGATCTAGTAAGAGCGTTCGACTACTTCATGAACAAAGGTCCAAAACACGGCGTCTACAACATCGGCGGGGGAAAAGAGAATACCGTCTCCCTCATTGAACTAATAGATTTGATTGAAAGAAGAAGTGGCAGGCGATTCGATTTGAGTTATTCGTCGTGGAGACACGGCGATCAGAAAGTCTATATTTCCGATATTTCGAAGGCGAAAAATGAGTTTGATTGGAAACCTCTAATCAGCGTGAAAGAGGGTGTCAACAGAACATACGACTGGGTTGAATCCAATAGACAATTATTTATGTGAAGTGACAGGTCCTAATAACTTCACCACTCAATTGCAATACTTTAATCTATTGAGAAGTGCACTTTACCAAGAAGATGAAAATTTGCATTTCCTCAACGGGAGAGAACCTCGACTCTGAGGTCGACGACGAATTTGGCATGTGTGAGTATTTCATTATCTTCGATTCTAATACGATGGAATACAAAGCTTTGCTAAACGAAGCTTCACATTCATTCAAAGGAACAGGCGCGATGGCGGCTCAATTTGTTGCCAACCTGGGTGTCGACGTCGTTCTAACGGGGTTTGTAGGACCTCACGCGAGACGCATTCTTAAAGAGGCGGGTATTGTGATTGTTGAAGGTGTCGATGGGTCGGTACGATCTGCAATTGAACGCTATCTCGGAAAGAAAATCTCACTTTCATGATGACCGCAATGAAAACAAGGTGAAGGTTGAAAGAGAATGGTTCAAAATCTGGTAAAAACAAATGAAATTACCGCATAATTAAGATCACTTACCTATACAACGGGAGGATGAAATTGAGCGATGATTAATGAACGGCACCAATTCCTTGCTAAAGCCTTCGTATTACACATGGGAGCGAACGGCTTGGGAATTGCCAGGAGTCTAGGCAGGATAGGGATTCCTGTTGTAGGCGTAGATTTTGAAAGAAACGCACCTGGACTTTACTCGCGATTTTGCGAGCCACTGATAGTACCAAACCCTTTACATGATCCAAAGAAAGCCCTCGACATATTAACAGAAAAAGGTGAAGAGCTCGAAACAAAAGGCATGATGATGGCCGCCTCGGATGTTTTTCTTCTTTTTCTTTCACGTTTTAGGAATGACTTATCAAAACATTTTTCATTTGTGATACCGCGAGAAGAGATTATCGAGGGCATCATCAATAAGAAGATTCAATATAAACTCGCTGAAAATATTGGAATACCAATTCCGAGAACGGTTTTTCCTGATAGCACTGCAGATCTAAAGGAGGAAGTTGAAGGTATGCGGTACCCCCTTTTTGTGAAGCCTTGCATCTCGCACATGTTTTCTCAAAAATTTGGAGGCAAAGGTTTCATTGCGCGGACATTCGATGAAATTGAAATTTTCTGGCAAAAGATGATGAATGCGGGGGTGGAAGCAATGATCCAGGAGGTCGTACTAGGTCCCGAAACGAATCTTTTTGGGTTAAGTGCTTATTTTGATAGGAATGGCGAGCTGGCCGCGACCTATTTGAGCAGAAAAATCAGACAATACCCGCCTGATTTCGGCGTCGCAAGTGTTCATGAAAGCATGATTAATAGGGAAGTCATGAGTATCGGCATCAAGTACTTTGAGGGACTGAAGTATAAAGGGATGGGGGGCGTCGAGTTCAAGTTCGATGAGAGAGATAGGCAGTATAAGCTTATAGAAATGAATCCTAGAACAGGAATGCAGAACATCAATGCTACCGCTTCTGGAATTAATTTCGCATTAATTCGCTACCTAGATGCACTTGGAAAAGAATTTGACAAGCCTCCAGCACAGATCAATGGAGTTCGATGGGCGGATGCAATAGCGGATTTCAAGTCATTCCTCATCAGGAGGAAAAGAGAAAACGCAGTATCGATTCTCGCATTTATGAAGGACTGGTTGACTGCGGATACCCATGCCTTTTACGCGATTGATGATCCGTTACCCTTGATCATCAGATCAGGGTTTGGAATCAACATAATAAATGAGATCATCAGTATGAGTAAGAACGGTCGCTGAGAATAATTGTCATGTGTTGCAAATAATATCAGAAATTTCGATTATACTTATGAATTAACGTTGGGCACTGCACTCATCTAGCAAAAAGCGTTGATCAAAAAAATTAATATTGATATAATAATTGTAATGTCAGACAATAGTCGGACGGAAGGTGAAATATTGCAAACTGAGGCAAGTCTGACTGCTAAAATCTCTGGAAACATGATCACAATCGCAAGACTAAATTGTTCGTCTAACAAAGACAAAATAATCAATGCTTGTCGGCCCAATATAAGAATCTCAACCGTCCGAGACTACCGTGATCGCTATATTCTTTTCATTCTTCAGAAAGAGGCAATGCGGGAATGTCCTGGTTTTAGAGAATTGAAAGACGGCGAGGCAGCGAAGATCATCTGGATAAAATCTGAAAAGAGATGGATCCCTATTGGTTACTATATATTCTCTCGCCGTTGCACTAGGAAAATTCCACACTCGGATAGACCAATCATCTACCCGATGACACTTCACCAAATCTTTGTATTGCAAGCATTTCGAGGACTCGGACTCGGCACGATGATGTTACGCAATTTTATCGCACAGGGGAACAAAAGAACCGTATGGATTGAAAGTCCGTTTGATGTAACAAAGCACATTTTGACGAAGCTAGGTTACGCGGAGACGAACGAACCATATGAACTGTGGCAGATGATGGAAGGATTGACGAAGTGGGAAAAAGTTTCGAGTTGTAGCGCCAAGAAATTAAGAATGGCAAGGGAAACAACTGGTGTCGAGCGTTGCCATATCAGCAGATCTCGAGAAGAATACGTGATAGCGGGAATATAGCGGTACAACACCACATGGTTATAATACAACTATGAGAGATTTCAATTGTTTGATGGAAATGATAAACTAAGCATCAAGATCCCACTTTAAGAATTATCAGGACCTTGTGGCCAGAATCTAATGATCGATCACTAATTCAATTTTTATTTTCAAGTTAAGCTGATCGGTCATCGGGCTAATGAGAGATCTCCAGAGAATCGGGATGTGATCGCACGGTATAAGCCGATAGGACCTGTCATCATCACATCGCCTGCTGGGGTAGCGTATCTGAAATTCAGCCCCGTGGTTTCTATGAGTGTTCTCCGAGGTCCCGTAACAAGGATCTGGTCTGGCTCTTGAGGTTGCTGACTGACGCTGAAAAGACCGTGCCCGCCGTCCCCAAAGACTCTTTCATTGGTCAATTGCCCAGCGACAAAATCGTCAAGATATTCCCTCAGAGCGATGCCATTTTCGAACTGCTTCGTGTGAGCTTCAAACCCCCGGATAACTCTTCCGTGATCCATGAGAACGGCGAGAGAATGACCGTTGCCGAAATTGACCGCAAGTATACAATCATCCTCATGGATTTGCGGATCTGCAAGGCATCCGAGTGCCGCAACTGGTGATGTATCCATCACGAATATCTTAGCACCTGAAGTTTCCATCTTCGCTCTTTCCGCAGCAGACCTCATCCGGATGAAATCACCTGGGATCTCGTCAATCGAATACATTAGGGACTCAAGCCTTGGATCCTTCGAGAGAAGGCATCTAAAACGATCGATTCTCGTTATGCGATTACTGATGCCTTTTGGAGAAATTCCATGATCCTGGACAGCAAGTGCAATGATATCGGCTTCACCTCGCTCACCCGTTTTTTTCAAAAAGTCGAAAATCGGTAACAGTCGCACTTCCTGTATCCAGAGAAAGCATCCATTGAAATGCGATGGTGGATATTCATGCTCTGCAATATTAATCTCGAGTGCTTGGACTTCTGACAAATCATTTCTGATCGAAAAAGCCGCTTGAGGCGTCATAGTGACCTTCAGTCCTGCTGCTATATGCCTTTTGATAGCCCTTGCAAACGGTCCGCCTCCAACTGTATCGCCAAAAATGTAGAGATCTTTCCGAGCTCTCGTCGCTCTTGCAACCGCAGCCGCATGTATCTGCGCTGGAGAGGGTAGTACGAATTTAATACAGTTTTCCAAATTCTTTTCTGAATCGATCA
>JANHAK010000115.1 GCA_024464195.1 Methanomassiliicoccales archaeon
GTATCCGCGTATAGTAAGTCTGATCATGTGAGGTCAACTCAGTAGGCCGGACAAGATGACATCCCGGATGAATCGCGACGCGCATTCCAGTGTTTTTCCTCACGACGAGCTCATTAAGCTTCGTTCTATTCTCAGCGATTAAATCTACGAGATGAATGATATCGATTTTGCCAGTATATCTTCTACCGATGTCTGCAAGCACTTCGTTGACGCGATCTTTCACGCCTTGCGATTCAAGTGCGTGTTTTGCTTCTTTGAGCGACATTAAGCAACCGTTGCACAGCGTGAGGATATTCCGATTTTTTTCTTCGGCGATGGAAAGTAACCTTGCGGCTACAACCAACCACGTATCAAGAGCGAGCGACTTCAATCCGATTGGTTCAACACAGCATGTTGCACTGGGAAGCGGCTGATAGTCAACCTGCATCTTATCCAAAACAAAGAGGGAGGATCGTTCGAGAAAGGGGAGTCTCGTAGGGATGAGACAACCACGAAAAAGATAAAATGTGTCGTTCAAAGCTCCAGCCTCCCCAATCGAGTTTTATTCACAATGAATGAAATCTCAGTTAGCGCTCCCTGATCGATATCAAAATCGTCAAGCTTCATTTCGCTTCTCATCTTTTTCGTCAAACCTGTTTTCGGAAATGAAAGAGCGGTTTTCATGAATAATTTCGCCTCGTCCACATACTGCTGCGGAATGTTACCTCTTTCTGAAGCAAGATTTCGAACCATTGTGATGACGAACGAAGGATTGACATCTAGTTGGCACCTTTCCGTGCAGCTCTGGCACATCATGCACAACCATATAATGCCTTCATCTTCAACATTGATTGCACCCAATAACGCTCGTTCGATTATTTCTCTAGCATGAATGCCACCGTGCTGTTGGCTTGGGCAGACGGCGGAACATTGCCCGCATTGATGACATTTCCAGAGACCCAGATCGGACCAACCTTTTACAAGCGCCACGGGAAGGAAAGGATCAAAAACGGATTTTTTCACAGTAGACGCTGATAAATCCGCTCGTTTATACTCTTTTCCTCTGAGAGAATTTAAAAAGAATTGCTGCGAGAAATACCATACGCATCAAAACACACGACCGCAATACCAAATAATCATGGATATCGAGAAAGAGAAATGCCAGTTCTGTGGGAGGCAGGCAAAGCATTTTCTCTTCGCAGCATTCGTCTGTGATAGCGAAGATTGCATCGAAAAAGCGAGGATTGAAAGAGGTGGTCCAGGCGGCCATATGAAAAATAAAATGAAAGGGGAGATCATCTTCGGAGAAAGCGACAAGAAATAAGAAAACAGTTTAGAGCTGTTACTAATCGCTAGTCTAATTCCGTAGTTAGGCGCTAAAATATTAAAGTAAGAACCCTCTTTCCGCCGCAGGTGTCGTATTGAGAGATGATGTAAGATTCTGCCCGTATTGCGGAGAAAGAATGCTTTCTACAGCGAGTTACTGCGCGAAGTGTGGAGCGCAACTTCCAGTTCAAGAAAGCCAACCGACTGGACAGCAACAATATTAGATGCCATATCAACAGAGTTATTCGATGCAGCATCCGCGAAAGACGAGACCAGAAGGGGCAATTATCCTTTCAATGATTGCAGGCGTTTTCATCATGATCAACGGGTTGATCGTTGCAATTCTTGGCGCTGTCATGACATTCATGTTCATTCCAGCAGGGATCATTGTTCTAATTGCTGGATTGATTCTTGGATTAGTTGTTTTGATAGCTGCAATCAAATTGAGTCAACGTCCGGAAGATAATATCACATGGGGTGTCATCATCCTGATTTTCTCACTGCTAAGCATCGTCATTGGCGGGGGTTTTATCATCGGGATGATCCTCGGCTTCATCGGTGGTTTGCTGGCAATCGTTTGGAATGCATAAACTCCTTTTCTTTATAAATCCTATTTTTAATCCCAACAAGAAAATTCTTTTTTCGTCTTCTTCACCTTTTGAACAACATCCGAGAGGCCGTGAGAACGTGAATATCAACGATATTGAAACGATGAGATTCTCCACAATTGTTCTTTTCATACTGAGCGCATGAAAGATGCGCTAGACATTTCGGACAGGCCGTAACAAGTGTTCGAGCTCCAGTTGTCCTTGCCTCCTTAATTCGCTCCAGTTGCCAATCTTTTGTCCATGAGTCGCAATTCACCCAACACGCGACACCACAACATACACTGGTATGCCCAGACTTTGGCATTTCAAAAAGATTGCTGATCGAATGTAAGATCCTTCTTGGTTCGTCGATAATTTTTGAATGCTTGGCTAATCGGCAAGGATCGTGAAAAGTTGTCGAAAGTGTGTCATCTTTTTCCAGAGTGAGAGTTCCGTCAGCAACTGCGTCACCCATCAT
The DNA here is from genome assembly GCA_024464195.1 of Methanomassiliicoccales archaeon. GTDB lineage: Archaea > Thermoplasmatota > Thermoplasmata > Methanomassiliicoccales > JACIVX01 > JACIVX01. Next base: position 2,371 of record JANHAK010000115.1, read on the forward strand.
CGCCGTCAGATTCTTCACTTCGAAATCGAGCGGACCGAAAAACTGAGGATAAACGAACTTTAGTGTCGAGTAACATTCAGGGCAGAATGCGATGACCTCTTCTGCGCCTGATAATCCGATCGCTTTCAAATTCAATTCGGCGAGCTGGAGGAATAACTCGTCATCCCCGAGCCAATACTGATCGTGCCCACAACACCTTTCCGACTCCAAGATATTCGGTTCAATGCCGATCGCATTCAGGAGCTTCACCGCAGCCCTCGGAATTTCAAGGAAATCAATATTGAGGTGTTTGAAAATGATATTTAAGTAAGGCGTGCAGCCGACGAATAATAATGCCTTCGAGTTCTTGTTTATCTTCAAATCAGAAGCCAACCAGCTTGATGTTTTTGGATGGAGATAAGGCTTTGAAGAAAGGCGTGAAATGAGATGAAATATATCGCCATGAGTCATCAGCGGGGATTCACGTGCGATAGAAAGCTTTCTCATCGTTCTCATGAACTCATGAAACCTAACACTTGAATTACAGAGGGCACTACAAGATCCGCAGGTGACACAATCCCATATCTCTCTGCTTTGCAGATGCTCATCGCTGGCTAAGAGACGTTCAACGACCATTCGCGGCGAAAAATCGTTTTGGCGGTGAGATACTGGACAAGCCCATGAACACTTTCCGCAATCAATACATTGTTTTAGCCCATATTCTTCAATTTTATCCCTGATCATCTTGAGATTCACCCCTGAGAGGGCCGAGCGATCGTATCACTTCTGTGAAATCTTTTGCTGTCTCAGCAAAAAGAGCGCCTTCAGATGCAGATACCCATTTCAATAACAGTCTTTTTCTATCAATGCCAAGAATCTCCATGATTTCCCAGGTCGTTTCAATTCTGCTCCTTGCGCATTCATTGCCAGAAATGTAATGACAATCCCCTGGATGGCATCCCAAAACCATGACACCATCGGCACCTTGCTCAAAGCACTTAAGAATCATTGATGGTTCAATCCGACCTGTGCACATGACACGAAGGATGCTAATACTCGGAGGATATTGAAATCTCGACAGACCTGCTGTATCCGCACCCGCATACGCGCACCAGTTGCAGCAGAATGCGATGATTCTTGGAAACCAGGTCATTCGCATCCTCCCAATAATGCGGTGATCATCCTTTTCATGTGATCGTGTGAAAAACCCCTGACCTCGATTGCATTAGTGGGACAGGAAGCTGCGCACGTGCCACAGCCTTTGCAAATTGTCCCGTTAATTCTTGATTTTCTAATCGACCCTTCAATGAATAGTCTAGCAGCCCCGAATTTACAGATTGCTTCGCACTCGCCGCATCCCCTGCATCTGTTTTCATCTACAACACAGATCAATGGAGACGTCAACATTTTCTTTTTTGAGAGTACCGCAGCGGCCTTCGCCGCGACTGCAGAACCCTGAGTTATTGCCTCGCCGAGATTCTTTGGATATTGGGCGCAACCCGCGACGAAAATTCCTTCGGTTGAAAATTCAACTGGAGCGAGTTTGGGATGTTTTTCCAGAAAAAATCCCTCCTCGTCTGTCGGAACCTTCATAATTGAGCTGAGTTCTGCAATCGAATCTCCAGGGACAAGAATGTCAGTTTCAACAATAAGATCCGTTTCCAATGAAATCAACCCGTCTAGAACGGAATTAAAAATAAGCCGGTTATCTTGAAACTCTAAAATCGTGTCATATTCAAAAAAGCGCACGCCTTCGAGGCATGCCTCATAAAATAATTCCTCCGTGCCCCGTTCGTAAAACATTAGGTCAATGTATAAAATGTTGACTTCCTTTCCCATTCGGCGTAATTCGATTGCCTGGAGCAAAGTCTTGTAACAACAAAACCTCGAGCAACCGCGTTTTTCGTTTCTCGCACCAAGACATTGGATGAATGTGATATGTTCTGGAAGAAAATCATTCTGTTTAATTCTTTGATCGAGTTCGACAGTTGTGATGGAATCTCCGATGAGTTTCTGATTGTTGGATCGGAGTGATGCTCCAGGCGCCAGAATAATCACACCAGCGTGAATTTCAGTGCCATTAGATAAGACGACGTTGAAATCACCGACTGTGCCGTTAATTACCTTAATGGTACAGTTCGTCCACACCGTGAACCTCTTTTCATCGACTAGCGAAAGAAGGGCTTGAAGTTTTTCGCTGTCATCAAATTCGATATCGAGATTTTTGATCGAGAGCAGTGAGCCACCTAGTTTGTTGGACTTCTCTACAAGCACTACGTCAAATCCTTGCTGGAGAAGATCCGATGCGGCTTTCAAACCAGCTGGTCCTCCCCCAACGATCAACGCCCGATTTTTCACCTCGATTGCACCGGGCTCCAGAGGTTCTAGCAACGATGCTTTAGCAATTGCAGCTTTGATCAACGCGATCGCTTTTCTTGTCGCCTGCTCACGTTCAGA
>JANHAK010000116.1 GCA_024464195.1 Methanomassiliicoccales archaeon
TCACGAACTGAAATAATATCGCGCTTCATGCTTCTCGCTCATTGAATTGAGCGATTAGATTTAACTCTTATGAATATTTCCGGACAATTCGCTAGAACTGTGTTTATGGAAGTAGGTACTGGATGTCCATTTCATAAAGATGTTATACGCAGCAAAAACATTGGCTATTGGAAGCCGACTATAGCGCTTTTCAATTGAAGTTTTCAATCGGGTTTGCACGAAATTTTGTCTCAAAGGATTTAATGCTAGTTGAAAAATTAGCAGGCGATTACCACAATTAATCACGCATCGATCATTGTCAACAGAAAAGGAATTTGAATTGAATGATTCTTTTCCGAGTCTTCCCTAGGTCTCTCACAAATTCGATATCAACAGTCTTGATCGCCCGAGAAAAACATTTATCTAATGATAAATCTTCACTTTCGCCGCATGGCCGGGATGGGGTAGTCTGGTATCCTGTGGGACTGTGGATCCCTAGACCCGAGTTCAAATCTCGGTCCCGGCCCCTTCCATTCTTATTCGCTCAAATTCTTTTTCGAGAATTGAGAGATGGCGCTCTTCAAGCACATCTGGATCTAGGGGTACAATTAGAATCGATTTCATTACAATCACATCATCTTTGATTGCAAAGAGCATTTTCAATACCCTGTCGATTGGATTATTCGAAATAATGTATTCAATCCCATCAATCATCACGATTGCGTTCTCGCCCCTTCTTAAAAACTCCCCGACAAGATGTAGCACGATTGAAAGATTCGTCGGGTCGACTCTGTCTGGTCCTGGCTGATTTGCCAACCAAATAATCGGGGTATCGACGATACCGTACCTTTCCTTGATCGCATCTGGATAGGTTCTGCTGATAAGAAGCCCTTTGTACCCTTTCACAATCTGGTCAAGAAAAATGGAATACGCGATTTCTCGATCTTTGCTCTCGATTAGAAGACATTGCCCTGGATAAAGAGGTGGAATCGCACCTCTTGACCCTGTTCGTCCTTTCTTTGCGATCGAACCCCTTTCTTCTACTGGCATCACGATGAACAGTTTTTGCTTGATAACAGCGAACGTGAAAAAGAAAGCACCGATGAGAAATCCAGGTGAAAGTAGAGGAGGATTCTGAACACGGAGAAATTCAAGAATCATAAGGATCAGTGCCCAGAGCAAAGGCGAAACGATACCTAAGCCCATGAGAATACACTGAATTCTGGTATTTTTGACATCGGTCATCCGATACGCCCTTGCAAGCACAAGAATGGTTGCGAGCGTATAATTCACAAGTATGATCTCGAGCGCATAAATTGCTGGAGAATCTGGAACACTCCATCCTACGCTCGTCATCACCAGTTCATCAACAAGGAGCGAGGGGATTGAAGCGACTGTTAACAAAATAATCAGAAATCCGATCTTATGTCTTGAAATCCACATCGATTCTATTCCGGATGGTAGGAAATAAGAAAGATAGAGAAAACCACCGTAAATCAGCACGGTAACGAAGAAGATGATTCTGACAATTGCTTTTGCCCATTCTTCGTTAGATATATTCATGAATGCAAAATCTAGGAAGCCAACGATCAAGAAAAGTGACATAATCGAAGCAAAAATCCTTGACGCTTCAAGAAATGGATTCTTGAATACGACATAGATGCCCAGGAGAAATGCAATAATGCCTGTCATTGGAGAGATCAGCGAGTAAATGAGATCGCCTTCAAGCATTTCGATTCGTCATACGATTCTACCGGTAAAATTCTTTTCAATATCGCATAAAAGTCTGAAAATTAAAAAGTATATGAAGAAATGATAGAATTTCAATATATAATTATAAATGACTGAAATTTTGATGATGACACTCTATTTTGGCATCTAGATCATCGATTACTTGGTATCCAATCTACATTTATTCAAAAAGATATAAATTTAAAGAATCTGAAAGATTTAATAAAGCGAGGCGTGTATAGACGCTCGAGGTGCAGAGCGATGGTATGGAATGGTCCTCTGGTCAAGCTTGACGAATTTCGATATGAAATTCCTCAGAGTTACAAGAAATGCATGAGAACGAGTAGCATTTTATATATTGATAGCAAAATGCTTGACGCCGTAAAGGCAGACAATGCTCCTGAGCAGGCAGCTAATGTAGCGTGCTTGCCAGGAATTGTTGGAAAATCGCTTGCGATGCCCGATATTCACTGGGGCTATGGATTTCCGATCGGTGGCGTTGCTGCCTTTGATGCGGAAACAGGAATTATCTCTCCAGGCGGCATAGGCTTCGATATCAACTGTGGTGTGCGTCTCGTGAGGACGAATCTCAGTATTAATGACGTGAAGCCAAAGATTAAGGATCTCATTGCCGCTCTTTTCAAAAACGTGCCGGCAGGTGTTGGTTCCGAGGGAATCACCAGCGTTGCGGCACATGAGCTCGATGACATTCTTGAACTCGGTGCTGAATGGGCGATCAAGAAGGGCTACGGGTGGCACGAAGACCTCGAAGTCACGGAAGAAGGGGGCCGAATGAAAGATGCTGATGCGGATACCGTCAGCAGAAAGGCGAAGGACAGAGGTATCCCGCAAGTTGGCTCGCTCGGATCTGGAAACCATTTTTTGGAGGTCGATATTGTTGAAAAGATCTTTGATCCTGTTGCCGCCAGAATATTCGGACTTGAAAGCGAGGGGCAAATCACTGTCACGATTCATTGCGGATCGCGCGGTTGTGGTCATCAGATCGCAACTGATTATCTAAAGGTCATGGAAAGGTCGATCCGGGAAAGAAAAATCGAGATTCCTGACAGGCAGCTCGCGTGTGCACCGCTGAATTCAAAGGACGGGCAAGATTACTTCAAGGCAATGGCGTGTGGTGCGAATTATGCATGGGCAAATAGGCAGATGATCGTACACTGGGTTAGACAATCTTTTGAAGAGGTTTTCAAGCGCAGCGCCGAGGATTTGGAAATGCATTGTGTTTACGACGTTGCACACAATATCGCGAAGATTGAGGAACACGAGGTTGATGGTAAGAGAATAAAAGTTTGCGTACATAGGAAAGGGGCGACGAGAGCCTTTCCGAAAGGCATGGCCGAAGTCCCGATCAAATACAGGAGTATTGGGCAACCAGTGATAATCCCAGGAGATATGGGGTCTGGCAGTTACGTGCTTGTGGGAACTGAAAGAACGATGAAAGAGGCGTTCGGCTCGACCTGTCACGGTGCTGGACGAATGATGTCAAGAGAGGCAGCGATTAGAAAATACAAAGCGAATGAGGTTTGCGCAGAGCTCGAACGGCGCGGTATTTACCTGAAATCAAGTACGAAGGACGGGATAATTGAAGAGGCTCCAGGTGCCTACAAGAATGTTGATCATGTTGTCTCTGTCGTTGAGGGAGCCGGCCTTTCAAAAAAGGTTGCAAGACTATTACCGATTGGCGTCATGAAAGGATGATTGAGAAGATGTTTTGCGATTCGAGATTTAACTAACGATGCAGAAATTCGATTTTCTCCCGCGGTTCCGATCGAGGATTGAGATGACGATTACAATTGTGCCAGTCGGAAAAATCGAGGAGGATGTCATCGTCGAAATCGCAGAGCGACTGAGGAAAAGGTTCGAGCGCATTATTGTTTTGGATGAACGACCAATTCCTACAGCTGCATTTAATCCGAATAGAAAACAATACAACAGTTCGCTTGTTATCCGTTCCTTGAAAGACATTCCTGGTGACATCGTGCTAGGCGTAACTTCCTTAGATCTTTATGCGGAAGGCCTCAACTTTGTTCTTGGTCAGGCTGAGGTAGGTGGCAAATATTGCATCATTTCGACAGCAAGGTTGGGACATCCCGATAGAAAAATTTGCTACGATCGGGCAGAGAAAGAAGCAATACACGAAATCGGCCATGTGATCGGATTGAGACATTGCCCTAATGATAGATGCGTTATGCATTTCTCAAATTCGATATTCGACACTGACATCAAGGGCGCCTGGTTCTGTGAGCGTTGCCTTGACTTGCTTCATAATAGAAGGTGAATGCTAATTCGAGAAAATGAGATGTACCGGCTGGATAGCAATTGAATATTAAAATTGAAAATGACCAAAGATGTTCTGAAAAATAACCATAGTCATCAGAAACTATGAGAAAATCACTTTTCTTGCCGCTTTTTCTACTGCTTCCTTATACTTTTCCGGTGTTGAAACCATCACAGCCCAGGAATGAACACTCCTGGTTTGAAGTGCCTTCGCTAGGGGACTGTGCCGTGTCAGCGGCCTTACCTTTTTTTCATCCAATATGGGGACTTCAGTTTTACCAATGCGAGGCTCTGAAATAAGAAGTTCTCGTTCAGGAACATCTACAATGACTTCAGACTGCTTGATGCGTGCCCTTTCTGCAATTTTGCATTCAACCTCTTTCCTCTTGTGATAATCGGTCAGTTCAAGCAAAGGGGCAAGCGATGTGTCATCCAGGTCGGCTATATTAACGGAAAAGGCTTTCTTATAAAGACGACGATATTGAAGTAACGTCATAATTTTTCTAGATTCTGCACCAGCCTTGAGTAATTTTGCGGCAAAGCTGCAATCCGTGTCGATCTGAATATCTTCAAAAATATTTCCCGCTGCACATTCAGCGGCTTTGCAAAGCATCATTTCGGCGATCCGGACAGTCTTGTGAAAATAAACAGATGTATACATTAGCGCTCTCGCGACAAGCAATCCTTCAACCGCTACGATCCCGCCCTTGTCGACAACAAGATCGCCGTGAAAGATGCCGATCGTCTGCAATAGCCGATCGA
>JANHAK010000117.1 GCA_024464195.1 Methanomassiliicoccales archaeon
GTGGAATGATAGCTGCTACGACACCTTTCCATGGGCTTCCAGCTCTTCTGCCTCCAACATAGCCTGCAATCATTTGACCAATAATCGGAAGCCACCAGAGGAGAAACGACAAAATAAAAATATATTTAACGGCGCTCCAGAAGCTGTAGACGACCTTTGTACTTTTGAACCTTTTTGATTCCTCGCCGTCTTCCACCTCAGCGACTTTATATACGCTGCGATGGGTAATGTGTTTGGCTTCGTGATCAATTGCAGGATTTTTCTTTCTAAAGAGCACCCCAATCCCTTCAGTCGGACATGCGTCAGACAAAAATTCTAATGTTGTTCAACATATTTATTTTTTTTGGATTTATCTATGTGATCTTATCCACATTTTACGATACGATATTAGGAGAACGAGTTTTGTGATCGTATTGCAAAGATCATATAAGCTGACTAAATGTCAGACGCTAGCGCGGTATATAATACCAAAGACCGTGTTGCTGCAGAGCCCGCCTCGTGCTTTCGAAAGTCACCTTGTCACGCTTTGCTTGATATTTTAGTATCTCGTCCATTGACCACCCGAGATAATCCGCCAAACGCGCTAATCTACTATATGGAAAAGCTTGCTTTCCCAAAAGTATTTGTCTGATGCTCCACCCTGGATGAACTCTTGAGCGATATCCGAGCTCTCTTCCCAGCTTATTGATGCTACCTGCCTTATCAATTCCATATTTTATCAGTCTAACTCTGAAATCGGATTCCAACCAGATCCGATCAGCTTTCAAATTCTTTTTTCCTAGACATATATCTGCATCTAGGACGGGATTGGGCACAGAATTATCATTTGAATTCGAATTCTTAATCTTTTCTCCACTGATTTGTATCGAAACTCGTTCGTATTATTAGAAATAGAATTCTCATGACCGAGATAACTGGAAAAAGTCACAATTCTCTCGAAAGAAATCGTTGAGGAATTGCAAGAAACAAGGTTAGCGATTCAAACTAACATTTCCAATAAGTTTCGCTGTTGATGGTATTCGAAACGAGTTCATATAGAAAATCATGAATTCTCATCATTATTGTATTCTTTTGCGCAATTTGTGCTCGCCATCTATGCCTATTCCCAAAAATTTGTAATCCTGCAATCCAATTCCTACCAAAAAATGCTTATATGTACGCTTTAGTTGGCGGTTTCGTGAAATGATGTTCAGAAAGACGGTCACCATTGAGACGAGAGGCGAAGAAGATCTGATCGATATCACCGATCATATAAGGAGTGCAATTAAGGAATCGGGGGTCTCCGACGGCCTCGTTTGTGTTTTCGTCCCTCATTCAACAGCAGCGCTGATAACGATTGAGAATGAGCCGGGACTAAGAAACGACCTCAGAAAAGCACTTGAACGTATCGCGCCGAAGAATTTTGTTTATGACCATAACAAAGCTTGGGGAGACGACAATGGACATTCTCATATCAGATCATCATTTCTCGGAACCTCTATAACCATCCCGTTTTCTGGGGGGTCTCCCGACCTGGGGACATGGCAGCAGGTTGTTCTCGTGGAGTTGGACATTAGAAAAAGGAGCCGAAAAGTTATCATACAGATTATGGGCGAGTAAGAGAATGTATTGGAGCTGTTTAACATGAAGATCAAATTTCTAGGCGGAGCTGATGTTGTCGGAAGAATGGGTATATTCCTGCGACACAGAGATGCGAATTTACTTCTTGAATACGGTATGAGACCTTCAAAGCCACCTCAGTATCCGATGCCGAGTCCTCCCGTTGATTATGCGTTCTTATCTCATTGCCACTTGGATCACAGCGGTATGGTTCCATGGCTTTGCAAGAGATATGATACAGAAATTGTTGCAACCTCATCGACAATGGCAATAACGAGAGTTTTACTAGAAGATGCTCTCAAGGTTGCCGATTCGGAAGGATACCCGAGACCGTTTGAAAACACAGATATCAAGATGGCCCTGAGGAATTTCACCACGATGGAATTTGGTGAGACTGTAGATGTGGCCGGATTTGAAGTAGAGATGCATAGTGCTGGACATATACCTGGTGCTGCGATGTACGAATTGAGAGGCGACGATGTGACGCTATTCACTGGCGATATCAATACAAGAAACACTCAACTCGTTTGGGGAGCACATCCAGTAAAATGTGACAATCTCATCATTGAGGCAACGTATGCTGGCAGAACTCATCCGAACAGGACAAAGACCGAAAAAAGATTCCTCGAGAAGATCGAAGAAGTCGTACACCGCGGAGGCAAGGCCATCATTCCATGCTTCGCCGTCGGAAGAACACAAGAGGTCATGCTCATTTTGAAAAATGAAAAATACGATATGTGGGTAGATGGTATGGGAAGAACGATCACACGACTTTACTTGGACCAACCGGAATACCTGCGCTCTGAGAAGAATCTCAGAATTGCGAAAAGCAGATTCAAGGAAGTGAGAACCCCAGCGGGTCGAGAGCGCGCGAAGAAAGGGGAGGTTATCGTGACAACTGGTGGTATGCTTGATGGCGGCCCCGTGATGGAATACCTAAAAGATCTCAAAGATGACCGAAAAAGCGCGATTCTTTTGACTGGCTATCAGGTCGAAGGATCGAATGGTAGACAGCTCATCGAAACGGGAATGATCGATATTTACGGTGTAAAGGAAAAGATCAAGTGTGAGGTGGAAGCATTCGACTTGTCAGCACACTCGGATCACAACGAATTGATCGCATTTATCCGTGCCTGCTCGCCAAGAAATGTTGTATTGTGCCACAGCGAGAACAGAGAGATTCTCGCAAAGGAATTAGAAGGGGAATTCAACGTATATCTTCCGAAACCGGGGGAAGAATTTGAATTAGGTTAGTGTCCAGTTTCTTTAACTATCGTACAAAGAGATTTACGAAGGGGCGCAGTTAGGTGCGAAGATATTAGGCCCCACTGTTTCACTGAAAATAAATGAACTTGCTTCTCCCCTTCATTTGAAGAAAGTCACCTCCGTGGCCATTCCACCCGACTCTATTTCTCAAAATACCTGAAAAGATGTCATGTTTGATCTTAATAAACAAACCTTCATCGCTCCTTGCGCCAGTAAAAATCACTAGGAGCCATTTGGCCTAAAAAAAAATTATTGATGAGTTTTTCAGTCCGAAAAAAACCCGGGCTCGCACTCGGTATTTTTGAGAGATAAGCACCTTCATAAAAGGATCTGATCTCAGTTAGGATGAATATCTGTAAGCCTTTTTCATTGCCGCTGGGCAGGTCATAAAAGTGTAAAGTTAATGAGTTTAATGCGTCGTGCTTCAATTCCTGATAGAAAGGTAAATCCCTGCTACAAAGTTTATAACACAATCACAACAGAAAGAAGAGATGTGGGAAATTCTGATTGAGAAAAGTAGTACTGTTGAAATAGTACAGGCAATGATAGAATTGACATGGAATTTAGCCAGATAATGAATAGATTTATATTAGAAAATTTCCATCATAACTTGGATGAATGAGATTACTGACTACCTTAAGGAGGACGTAGGTTTTGGGGATATCACAAGCGACATCCTTCTCAATGATGAAGTAGGCAATGCAAAAATCATCGCGAATGAAGACGGTGTTCTCGCAGGTCTTGAAGAGGCAATCGAGATCTTTGAAAGGCTCGGGGTTAACACATTTCCGATGGCAAGAGATGGGGATAGAGTCACGAAAGGAGAAGACGTTCTTGTCCTCGAAGGATCTTTGAAAAAAATTCTGCTTGGAGAGAGACTTGCGCTTAATTTCCTTATGAAAATGAGTGGCATAGCGACTGCCACAAATGATATTCTAAAGGAGTGTAGAAAATTTAACCCACATATAAAAATCGCCGCGACGAGGAAGACCACACCGGGATTCAGAAAATACGAAAAAAAGGCAGTCATCATCGGGGGAGGAGATCCTCACCGTTATCGGCTCGATGACGCGATTCTTATCAAAGATAATCATCTAAGAATCGTTGGAAGTATCACTGAAGCTGTATCGAAAGCGAAAAGCGTTTCCTTCACAAAAAAAATCGAGGTCGAGGTCGAAACGATCGAACAAGCAGTGGAAGCAGCCAAGGCTGGGGCCGATATCATCATGTTAGACAATATGCCACCAGAACAGGTCGAAGTTGCGTTCCTTGCTGTGAAGAGGCTCAACGATCGGATTCTCGTCGAGGTATCGGGAGGCTTGACGCCTGCGACGGCGCCGAAATATGCTAGACATGCGGACATTCTTTCACTTGGATGGATCACGCACTCCGCAAAGGCCATCCATTTTAGCCTCGAGATCACAAGCGTCAGGGCGCCTGAGACCCCCTAGAGAACAACTCTTGTTTTATGATATCGCAATCCAATTTCTTCCGGCGATGCCCCCAATGCAAGTGCCAGAAATTCGGAAAAATAGAGAACTGGAATACCTTGTTTTTGCCTAAGGTCAAATTGAATGAAACAGAAAGGGCATGGCGTCAAAATGTAATTCGCTCCAGCCGCGGCGAACTCACTGATCAATTCATTTAGTACCGCCGATGACAGCCCCTCGTTAATGCTCGAGACTCCGCCACCACAACATTTTGGCCAATCCTCTTGCACAACAACATCAGCACCGAGAGAACAAGCAATTTCGCTAAGTATCCGCGTATAGTAAGTCTGATCATGTGAGGTCAACTCAGTAGGCCGGACAAGATGACATCCCGGATGAATCGCGACGCGCATTCCAGTGTTTTTCCTCACGACGAGCTCATTAAGCTTCGTTCT
>JANHAK010000118.1 GCA_024464195.1 Methanomassiliicoccales archaeon
TTATCGGGACGGAGATAAACGAGCCGCGAATCGGCGTTTTCGTTTGCAGCTGCGGGATGAATATCGGAGCTGTTGTTGATGTGGACGAGGTCGTTCGTTATGCCTCCACATTGCCAGGGGTGGTTTTCGCCGAGAAATGCATGTATGCATGCTCCCAAGACAATCAAACCGCCATTCAGAATGCAATCAGAGAATTGAAATTGAATAGGATACTTGTGGCTGCCTGCAGCCCAAGAAGCCATCTTCAATTGTTCCAGGATACATGCAAACGCGCTGGACTGAATAGGAATCTCGTGGGTTTTGTCAGCATCAGAGAATTGGATAGTTGGGTTCACCAGCATGATGGAGAAATGGCAACGGAGAAGGCGAAAATACTTGTGAGAATGGGTGTCGCTAATATCGCCCTTGCGAGACCAATGAAGCAGATCCGAAGCGAGGTTACCCACTCAGCAATCGTGATCGGTGGCGGCATAGCCGGCATGACAGCTGCCCTTTCGATTGCTTCGAAAGGCTTCTATGTATATCTTGTTGAAAAATCTGATTCTCTTGGTGGTTATATGAAAGAAAAACACTTGAAAGATCTCGACGGCAGTTTACCACAAAAAGTGTTCGATCAGATGCTCGATAACATTAGATCTCACAAGAACATAGAGGTACTGACATCAACATCGATCGCAGCAGTCAGTGGTTCCGTAGGACACTTTGTTGTCAAGCTTACGAGAGGTGGGTCAGAAACAACTTCATTTGTAGGGGACAGAATCATCGAAGCAGGCGTAATCATTCTCGCAACTGGTGCTGAGCCGCTACGGCCAGAAGGCACCTATGATTATGGACTAGATGATCGCATTGTTTCCCAGCCTGAATTTGAGAGAATGCTTCAAGAAGGAACTGTGAAGGGGTCTGATATCGTTGAGATTCTTTGTGCGGGTTCGCGAGAAGATGAGGGCAGAACCTATTGTTCCCAGATATGCTGCGAGGTTGCACTTAGAGATCTTCTCGAATTGAAACGGATGAACCCTCAATCGAGAGTTTTCGTTCTTTACAGAGATATTAGAATCAACGGTCTCATGGAAAAGTATTATAAAGAGGCGTGCGAGCTCGGAATCACTTTTGTTAGGTTCAGTGAGGAAGATCCGCCAAGAATTGATCGATTAGACGGTCTCAGTGTGAGAGTAAAGGACATCATCAGTGATGATGAGCTTCTTCTTAGACCAGATCTCGTCGTTCTTGCAGTACCACTCGTGCCAAGAGAAGATAACAAGATTCTTTCAGAAATGCTCAAGGTACCTCTCTCGGAAGACGGGTTCTTCCTCGAAGCTCATCCAAAGCTACGCCCCGTCGATTTTTCCGTTGACGGCATCTTCGTTGCCGGCGCAGCCCAGTATCCTAAAGGCATAGTCGAATCAATGAAGCAAGGCTTCGCCGCAGCGTCACGCGCTCTTGGGATTCTTATGAACGCACAGATAGTCCGCGATCCGACTATTGCGGTCGTTGACCAAGAATTATGTACAGGATGTGCGCGGTGTATTGAAGCTTGCCCATACAGCGCTGTCGAGATTCGAATACAAAATGGAATGCTTGTAGCAGAAGTTAACAATCTTTTATGCAAGGGTTGTGGGGCCTGTGCTGCAGCGTGTCCATGCAGAGCAATCACCCTTCATAACTTCACGAACGACCAGATCATTGCACAGATAGATGCAGCACTCGAAAATTCCAGAGAGGAAGAGATCAGAGGTATCGCCTTCCTATGCCATTGGTGTGCATACGCAGGAGCTGATAATGCAGGCGTCAGTAGATTCCAGTATCCTCCAAACATTCTCCCGATCAGAGTCATGTGCAGTGGAAGGATCGATCCATTTCATGTTCTCTACGCGCTTCTTAAAGGATCGGACGGTGTTTTCATTGGAGCATGTCATCCTGGCGACTGCCACTATATGATCGGTAATCAACTCATGAAGAGAAAGATCGATAATTTGAGAGAAATGATTAAAGATTATGGTTTCGACCCAGAACGTGTTAGAGTTGAATGGGTATCAGCTTCGGAGGGCAGAAAGTTCGCAGAAGCAATGAAAGAATTCGTGGCAGACCTGGGGCGCCTCGGACCAAATCCCCTGAAAAAATCGATCATCGTTGAGCATCGTGTTCACGAAAAGGGGGTAACTTGATGTCAATGGAACTTGAAACCTATGTTTGGAGTCTCGGCAAATGTACGGGATGTGGCGCCTGCGTTGCATGTTGTTCAAGGGGTGTTCTATTTTTTCCCGAAGGAAAACAAAACCCAGATCACCGAAAACTGACAAAACATTTTGGCCTTTCTACGTATGAGATTGACCCTTGTTTCGGCTGCGAGGCTTTTTGCGTAGAAGTCTGCCCGCGACTGAGAGAATGGGGCGATGGGAAGATGGTTTCTGTCGTCTCAGCTAGATCCAGCCTCACTGCTATCAGAAGCAGGCACGGAGATCTTCTCAGCGATGTGTTAAATCAATTGCTCGTTAGCGCTTTGAAAAGCGGCTTCATAGATGGTGCCATTATCACCGATGTTGATAGATGGACTTGGCAGCCTTTTTCAAGGGTCGTCACAACTGAAGAGGAAATATACGATTGTGCTGGACACCAATTCATTTGGTCACCAACGCTGTCGAGTCTCAACGAGGCCGTGCATGACAAGTCGCTGAGAAGAATCGCTCTCGTTGGCGCCCCCTGTGTGATCGACGCCGCAAGAATGATTCAAAAGTCGAAAATGAAGGGACTCGAAATTTATGGAAAATCGCTGAGGATACTCATCGGAAGATTTTGCGCAGGTGTTTGCACACACAATCTCGTTTCAGAAGTCATTGAGAAAGAGATGGGCATTTCACCGAGGAATATTGCAATGATGGATCGTTCTGCCGCTGAAAAACTTCTCACAGTGACGTTGCGAGACGGTACAGTCCGAGAAATTTCCTTAGCAAATACCCAGAAGTATCTGCGAATGGGTTGCGCACGGTGCACTGATTATCTGGCAGAATCATCTGACCTTTCGATAGGTTACACTGGCTCCAGATATGGCTACTGCACGATCATTACAAGAAACGCTGCTGGAGAAAGCGTGCTGACAAGAGCTGTTCAAACGGGTCATCTTGAGATCACAAAAAGTGTAGATACCAATCAGCTTTATATCGCGAAACGAAACAAACAGAAGAGGAGGAGATCTCAGCTCTATGATGAGGAATTGATTCTGATGCTAGAGGGACTAACTGATCCAGAAAAAAGGCTAGAGGCTTTGAAACGTTATGCTCAGCTCTCTGTGAGGCGGTGAAAATGGTCATTTCTATTGACAGTACGGAACTAAATATGCGGGATTGTAACGAGAAAATAAGAGAACTAATCAGAAAAAATGATCGCATTGAGATCACCAACGCCTCGCATATTGACGGCCTTTGCGCAGGGTTACGTTCAGGCAAAGTTCTTGTGCACGGTGATGTCGGGGATTATTTTGGGATATTGAACGCCGGTGCAGAACTCGTTGTAACAGGGTCTTCAGGTAGGTTCGTCGGTGATGGCATGACATCCGGGAGAGTCGAGGTTGGCGCGGACGTTGGAGATGGTGCCGCGGTCTACTGTTACGGAGGAATTGTAAGAATCAAAGGGTCGGCCGGCAATTTTCTTGGAACGATGAATAAAGGTGCAACAATCATTGTAGAAGGCGATATCGGAGATCACGCAGGGACTTACATGGTGGGAGGTGACATCGTCGTGCTTGGCGATGCGGGTGAAGCGTTGGGTGATTACATGATCCGGGGCATG
This sequence comes from Methanomassiliicoccales archaeon, assembly GCA_024464195.1. GTDB lineage: Archaea > Thermoplasmatota > Thermoplasmata > Methanomassiliicoccales > JACIVX01 > JACIVX01. The sequence continues at coordinate 3,787 of JANHAK010000118.1, forward strand.
ATCTACATCGCTGGATCGTATAAGGATCTCGGAAACAATGCTAAATTGGAAAAACTAAGATCTTCAGATCTTGATAAACTCGGCACACTCTTAACAGCTGAGGGATTGAATATCAATCCTCGTGCCTTCCGGAAAATTATCCCAGCGACTCTGAGACCTTTTTACAGTGAAAAAACGCAGGCACCAGAAAGTGGAGGGGTGCGATGACGCTTGCGGGACACTACTGGGTTACCATCGAAAGGGATAGATGCAGAAGTTGGCAACAACCATGGAAATGCGGAGCATGCATTGATGCTTGCGAACAGGGAGTTTTCGCGAGAGATGAAAAAGGAAGAGTTTTTGTCGCAAACGAAATCGCATGCGTGGGATGTAAGATATGCATGGAACAGGGCTGTCCTAACAGCTGCATTTATGTCAGACCTGCTACACCGGAGTCGATTTCTAGAGGCATCTGGACAACCCAGACGATCGAGGAAATTCACAGAAAGGCACAAACAGGAGAATACGAGATCAGAGGCTATGGCACGATGGGGAACATCCCCCACTTTGACGGACTCGTCGTCGTACCATCACAACTTGCATCAAAGCCTCCTAAGGACAAATACAGGGAAAAATTCAGAATGGAAGTTACAATCGGTGAGAGAACATGCACAAATCCAATTAAACTCAACTATCCATTTGTCTTTGCCGCCATGTCTTATGGAGCAATATCAAGAGAGGGAAAGATGGCACTAGCCGTTGCGGCTGCAAAGTTGGGCATACTTGCGAATACTGGTGAAGGTGGGATGTTTCCAGGTGAAGCGATGCTCGCACATGGCTACGAAAACGAGGAATCGTTCAGAAAAGGTGTCAGGAAATGGAA
>JANHAK010000119.1 GCA_024464195.1 Methanomassiliicoccales archaeon
ACAACTTTCTCTCCAGATTCGATGAACGCCTTGATACATACATCGAGGATCTCGTCAGATCCATTGCCAGCAACAAAATTGTTCATTTCGAGGCCATAAAATCTAGCAAGCGCTCTTCTTAAATCATCAGAATATGTCGTTGGGTAATTGTTGAGATCAGTGTTGGTCAGTTCTTGCAAAACCTCCTTTACGACTGGGTTGGGTCCAAAAAGGTTCGCGTTATTGTCCATCCTGAACGCTCTCACAGTTGGACTGTAATACAGAGAAACATCGCGCAATGTTGATTTAATCCATTTTTCCATCATCATATGTCACCTATGGCACCATTCTGTCGATCGGTACGATGAGGATTCCAGTTGCTCCGAGCGATTTGAGTCGAATGACAGCATCGTACACTTTATCTTTATCAACTACGACATGAATCGCAACGACATCGTCTCGTCCCATAATGTTCATAATCGTTGGACCCGCAATACCAGGAAGGAATTTTTTGATCTCGTCAAGGGCTTTGACCGGCACATCCGCCATTAAATACTTCTTGTTCTCGGCATCTGATACACTCTTGATCGCAGCTGACAACTCATCAATCTGTTTTCTTTTGTTCTTCACACTTTCCTTGTTGCCTATGAGAACAGCATTCGACTCAACAATCGTGGCAATTTCTTTCAATCTATGCGTTCTGAGCGTGGAGCCTGTTGAAACGAGATCGACGATGAGGTCAGCCACACCGATGTGCGGCGTCACCTCCGTTGCACCAGAAACGATTGAAATCTTAACTTTCTTCCCTATTCTTGAAAAGAAACGCTGGGTTAGATTAGGAAACGAGGTCGCAACCGTTGAGTTGTCTTTGATCTCTTCAACCGAATTGATATTGGTGTTTTCGGGTACAGCGACCACCAGTCTACAATATCCGTAATTAAGCTCAACGAGTGTAACAACATCGAGATCGGCTTCGAGAACAAGATCTTTTCCTGTGATACCAGCATCAACAACTCCCTGATGCACAAATCGTACAATATCTTGAGCCCTCAGGAACATGATTTCAAGATCCCTCTCTTTCACTGACGCGAACAGCTTTCGTTCCGAACCGTCCTCGATCTCAATACCTGCCTGTCTCATAATCTGGACAGATCGCTCGCTTAACCGTCCTTTATTCGGTAACGCGACCCGCAATGCCATATGTTCACCTGTAGCAATCCTCCCTCAATGTGGAATCACTATTTTAACAATATTATTTGATCGATCTTTATTTGATCTAACAAAAAACGATCAAGAAAATCATAGCCGAAAGAAATTTTATTTTAACTGGAAATGTTTTTCGCTATTCGTTGATCACATTGGTCAATTTATTATCGAATTTCCAGTTTTCAATCTCACCTGGTGATATGCATTTCTTGAACCTCTAGCATTTTTTCAAAATCCTGATGATTCTCAGATATTGAGATAAGCTCCAGAATTTCCTCGATTCCTCTCAGCGCTGCAATCCCTTTTGGAGTGATGAAATAAACATGTGTTTTTCTGTTTATGTCGATATATCCAACATTTCTCAGAAGCTTCATATGGAACTGCAAGTGTCCAGTTCTCAGTCCGAGTTGACGGCTCAATTCAGAAAATGTCCTTTCACTGGTCGAAAGAAGTTCCAGAATCCTGATTCGCCACGCATTTGAAAGGGGGCTCAGGATCATTTCAACCCGCTCGGGCGAAAAGCCTGATGGAGCATGAATCGCCCTTTTCTCATTCCCATTTGCTTCAACGCCAACGCGTGTTTTAAAAGCATTGAATATCGCAATATAGCATTTGATTTGGCGCAGGAAATCGAGGGCAAACTTCGAACATTGTGGATCAAGGCAGGGCGAAGATGATCCTAAAATCTTTGTCTCTATCTCTTCAATTAATGCCAGCGCTGTATCGATTTTATCATTCTCGAAAAGTCCAATGGTTTCGTTAACGACCTTTTCGATCTTACTAATACATTCATTCTTCCTTGAACAATTTGATGAAATATCGAAGCGACACATTTCGGTCTTCAATAATTTTTGACTCTCATCACTGAAAATTTGTTGAATTTGCTGAATGAAAATATTTTTAAAATCATCGTATCGAATTTGAAGAAGCGTTTTACTGAGTGTTTCGATTTCATTTCTCAATGAATCCAATTCTCTTAAGAGCTTTTGGCTTTCCATTGGTATAAAAATGTATTAATTGATAATACTTATATATTTCGAAAGACACTCTCTTTCTAGGTGGAAAAATGGTGAAAATTCCGGATGAAGTAATGAAGATTATCAACGATCCAGGTACAGTGAAAATCCTAGGGACAAAGGATCCGAAAGGATCAGTCCATGTAATCCATGTGGGAAGTCTTGTTGCACCAGCACCCGATACGCTCGCCGTCGGAGCGGTACTCATGCAGAGAACGAGCAACAATCTGCAAGCGATGAAAGAGAAGAATGAAACAGCTTCGATACTTCTCGTCAGCGGTATGAAGTCATATGAAATCAAAGCTAAGGTGAAAGATTTCCTTACGTCCGGACAGCTGGTTAATGCAATGAATGAGCGACTTGCAAAAATGAATCTCAAGGCAAGAGGCGTCTGGACCTTCGAGCCCCTCGAAGTTTGGAATCAAAGTGCTTCTCAAGAGGCTGGGAAGCGCATCGTCTGAGCGCTTCCCTCCGCTCCCCCTTTTTTGTTAATTCTTACACAAGAAGTTTCAAGAGCGGTGTTTTTTCTCTTTAGCCAGAATTGTCCATTAATACTATTTATCGATCAATCGTTTGATCGAACGCGAATTCGATTTTTGAGATTGCTTTTTCCGAGAAATCTGTCTTAATGAGCTGCGGGAGTCTGCCCTTGAGCGCCACCTTGCCTTCGACAATGACCATCGCCCCTTCAACTCCATCAATTGAGCAAACCCTGTCCAGTGCCAATTGCATAACTTCTTCATCATCTGACTTAATAAGATTCCCAAGAAGTGTTGCGCATGCATCTGCAAGGGCCACATCTTCCGCAATAACCACAGCGGCGTCAGAAATGCCAAATGAAATCGAATGCCCTATTTTTCCTGAGGATGTACAGATGCCAAAGATCCCCTCTCTCGGTTGGCATCTAAATCCAATCTTTTCTTTGTAATGTTCGCCCGCGTAGATTCCGATTTCCGCGGGTACTTTCAATTTCATTGCAATGTCGCCACCGTTGTCGACGATAGCGTGTTCTGCACCCTTAGCCACCATGGCTCTAACCGCTTCTTCTGCGATGACACCGGCAACCGCCGCCATAGGTCCTACACCAGCCTTTCTGGAAACTTCGCACATTCTCCTCACAATTGGAGGAGCAGAGGAAGGCGGATCGTATGGTTCGAGTGTCACGAGGAAAAAAGGGTCCGAGAAGGCGAAGCGGATGATTTCCTCCCTCGATTTAAAGATCGAGACTTCAGCCGCTGGAATGAAACGTTCTTCTGCGATGATGTTGACGGCAGTCTCTCCGATTTCAAAATGTTTCTTTGTTACCATATCCGCAATTTCATTGCTCTCGGTGGGCAGGTATCGATGCAAAGGCCACACGCGATGCATCGATCTCCTTTGAAAAGCACTTTCCATGTCTGCTTATCCATCTCAAATGCGTCTGCGGGACAAATCGAGAGGCAAGCGCCGCAATCAGTGCAACGATCTTCATCCCTACTCACGTATTCGTTCAGTTCTCTAACTTCAACACCTGCATTCTTCAAAAAGGAAATTCCTTTGTTCATCTGCGATGGTTTCCCTTCAACTTCAATCAGAAGCCTTCCGCCTCTTTCGCTGACTTCGGCACGTAAAATATTGACAAGGAGGTCGTATTCCTTGATCATCTTGTAGGTGAGCGGCTCGTTGACGATCGCGGGTGTGAAGCTCAAGAGATATTTTTTCTTCACCATGCTCAAACCTCCTCCTTTGATCTGATGTCTAGTGGTTTGAACGATCGCTCCTCCGGCAATGACTGAACTGGTCTAGAAATCAGGAATTCTCCTTCTTCGATCATCTTCTTGAGTTTCTCTGCGATAACCCTTGCTTTATAGTAGCTTGAAAGGGATGAGGTTTTCACTTTTTTTCCAAAGAGCTCAATCGACCCACTTCTCAATTCCGCATAACTGACCTCTTTCAATGGCTTTCTATTTCTTGATTGAAGTGAATAATCAAGCACAGGTGCAAAGAGATCCTTGTCGCTGAGAGAAGCAAATTTCATGACATCTTGATCCAAAACAGGAATCGGTACGCCGATGCCAACAGCAAGCGAGACGCCGTAACGGTGGAAATAAAGTGCCCTGATAAACTCTGTTGACATCTCTTTCATATCACCAACGACGGCAAGTGTCCTTCCAGGTCGCAACGGCACGCCATTTTTCATCGGAACAGTTGTGTTGTATTGTGTGCCCTCCCACGCAACGAATCCTTTCGCCCCGCCAATGAAGATCCTTGTACCTATGCCAATCGTTCTGCAGAGCGGATCTTTAAGCAATGGAGAGAGCTGTCCAGCGCTGCTAAATGTTGCATTGCCATAGTTCGGTAGGAGTTTCCCCATGTAAGTGAAAAGAGTAGTA
>JANHAK010000120.1 GCA_024464195.1 Methanomassiliicoccales archaeon
CCCGGGCAACAATTTAGGTGAACGGATGCCACACGTTCATTTTTTGCCTTCACAGAAAGACTATTTCGAAATTTCCGTGATGCCGAAGGGGGCCGGATCGGAAAACATGAGCGCGTTAAAAATGCTCAATCCCTCCGATGGCATCGACGGAATCAAGGAATTCGTTCTGGAGACTGTTGTCAACGCTGGAGGAAAGCCCTGTCCGCCGATTATTGTAGGCATCGGTATTGGTGGGTCTTCTGATCTTGCGATGACTTTGGCGAAAGAAGCGCTTCTTGTCCCTCTCGATAAAGAAAATACCGATCCCATTCTCTCTTCTTTGGAACGGGAGATCTACACGGCACTCAATGAGACTGGCATCGGACCAATGGGGCTCGGTGGGCGAACAACAGTCCTCGGTGTCAAGATCAAAATGGCATACTGCCACACAGCGAGCTTGCCAGTTGCAATCAACCTGCAGTGCTGGGCGGCGAGAAAGGCGACAGCGAGAATTTTTAAAGACGGCACGATCCTTTATTCGTTAGAGGGGTTTGAATGATTCTCAATACCCCGCTTTCTAAAGAATTCGTGAGATCGCTTAGGGTTGGTGAGACAGTCAGACTCAATGGCATCGTTTATACGGGGAGAGACGAGGTGCATCGTCGTGCGCTCGAAATGCATGAACGGGGAGAAAAGCTTCCAGTGGATCTGAAAGGCGCGACCCTTTTTCACTGCGGGCCGATTGTGAAGAATGAAAGTACTGGCTGGAAGGTCCTCGCCGCCGGTCCAACGACAAGTGCAAGGATGAACGCGCTCGAACCAAAGTTCATTGAAAATTTTGGGGTAAGGGCGATCATCGGTAAAGGGGGCATGTCAAGACAAACCGTCGACGCAATGAAGCGTTTCGGCTGCGTCTACCTCGCTGCAACGGGTGGCACTGCGGTTACGATAGCGAAAAGTATCAGAAGAGTTGTCGGTGTTGAATGGTCTGATCTAGGAATGGCAGAAGCATTATGGATCTTTGAGGTGAAAGATTTTGGACCGCTCATTGTCGCGATCGATACAAACGGTGAGAGTCTCTACGAACGAGTCGAGGAAAGTGTAGCAAATAATCTTCTCGTCGTACGAAAGATGCTAGGTCTTAAAAAAGCATGAAAAGATTAATTTATTCAATTCTCTCAAAAATACATCGGAAAATACATGACTATCATTTCTCTTCTTCAGCTTCTTCTTTCTCTTTTGCCTCGACCTCAGGCTCTTCTTGGGCCAACAATTCGGGATTCCGAATGATCTTGAATCGGATAAACAAGGATACGATCAGGATGATGATCGCGATGGAAAGAGCGACAACCATCAGGGAATGTGGAAGATCGAAGCCTGGAATGAAGCCACCGCTTTCCTCAATTGCCTCTCTTTCGAGGGAAAAATCGTAGCGTTTTTCCTCGAAGGGTGAAAGGGTAATCTGAACGGTCTTTTCTTGATAACCCTGTTTTCTGAAAATGAGAGAATAAGTTCCAGCTGGAACGTTTGATAGTGTGTAATTGCCATTTGCATCTGTTGTCGTTGAAGTCGAAAAAGACTGCGATTGTAATACCACTTGTACGCCAGCAACAGGGCTATCACCGAAATAAACTCGCCCGTAGAGCTTCGCAGGTTGCTCGACAAGGGTGAAATTGAGGACTGTCTTCTTCCCTCGGATGATAACGACTGGTTCGTTAAAGTATGAAGTCCAGTATCCTTGTTTCTCTGCATAAGCGATATAGATCCCTGGTGCAATCCCGCTGATGGTATACTCACCAAGCGGACTTGTCGAAATACCTGTGTAGTTATTTTTTGAGCTTCGCAGGTGGACGGTCGCTCCCGGAACTGGCGCTGTCCCGTTTGTCACATATCCCGACAACGTTCCGAGAATCTCAGACATCGTGAAATTTAGAATCGGAAAATGCGATGAGTCGATCAGAATGCTGTGATAGGTGATATTGGCCGTGTAATTTGTCAACGAGGCCGAAATGTTGTAAATCCCAGAAGGAAGTGATAAGTTATATTCTCCGGAATTATTTGAGACAGTAAAAAACACGGCGTTCGTCGTCGTGTTGACTGCAGTGACGTTGACACCTGCAAGCGGTGCCCCCCTTTCGTCGAAAATAAAACCTCTCACATAAACTCCGTTACCCTCTTGAGCAAACGATTGAATCGAGATTGGTAATAGAAAAAATGAGATCACGGCAGCGACGAGCAGAAAGGCAGAAAGGTTTTTCATGTCAGGTGTGCGCTATAGACTGCGAAGAATAAATTAATTGCGAAAGATGAGAAATCACGCGATGTGTGCCTATCCATATCGCCATGGGTGGATCCCTTTTTAAGAGGCAATCCTTCGCAAATTAGTAATACAAGAATGATCAATGAATTTTGATTTCAATTTGGAGAGATAAGCCGATGATGGAACGAGTTACACGATGCTATACGAAAGACGAAGTACTCGCTCTCATGGATCCCCTGATTGCGGATTGGTTCAACCGCAAGTTTGCGGATCTGACTGAGCCGCAATCTTACGCGATCCCCCTCATCCATAAAAGGGAAAATGTTCTCGTTTCCTCTCCAACTGGCTCGGGGAAAACCCTGACAGCCTTCCTTGCGATCATCAATGAGCTAATCAGTTACTCGAAGAAAGGAAAACTAGAAGATAGAGTCTACGCAGTTTACGTTTCCCCTCTGAAAGCGCTCGCAAACGACATCAACAGGAACCTCGAGGAACCGTTAAGGGAAATGCGAGCGCTTGCTGAGGAAAAAGGCTTGGAATTCCCGGATATCAGAGTTGGCGTGCGCTCTGGTGATACTTCATCCTACGAAAGGCAAAGGATGTTGAGAAAGCCGCCTCATATCTTTATTACCACACCAGAATCACTCGCGCTAGTTCTGGCAGCCCCGAAGTTTCGAGAGCGGTTCTCAAAAGTAGAATATGTGATCGTAGACGAGATCCATGAGCTCTGCGATTCGAAGAGGGGAGTGATGCTCTCCCTGACGCTTGAGAGGCTGCAGGCGTATTGTGAAAGACCGTTCGTGAGAGTCGGTCTCTCGGCAACCCTTGCTCCTATTGAGGAGATTGCCGCATTCCTTGTCGGTTTTGAAAATGGAAGGCAAAGGCCTATCAAGATTGTTGAGATTCGAAGCCAGAAGAATCTTGATTTGAGGGTTCTCTGTCCAACCGACGATATGACCGCCCTGCCTTACGAAATTGTCAATTCAAAGATGTACGATTTATTGAAGGATCTCATCGAGCAGCACACGACAACCCTCATTTTCACCAACACAAGATCTGGCACAGAAAATGTCGTTTACAAGCTTAAGGAGAGAGGCGTTGAGGCGATTGAAGCGCACCATGGGAGTTTGAGTAAGGAGACAAGACTCGATGTCGAGGAGCGATTGAAGAAGGGCGAATTGAAATGCGTGGTCTCATCGACATCGCTCGAGTTGGGAATTGACATCGGGTCGATTGATCTGGTGTGCCAGATCGGATCGCCTAAATCGGTAGCGAAAGCACTCCAGCGAATCGGGAGAAGCGGTCATGGTTATAGGCAGACCTCGAAGGGCAGAATCATTGTTTTTGACAACGATGATCTTGTTGAATGCGCCGTGCTCTCAAGGGCCGTGAAAAGGAATCAAATTGATAAAGTGAGCATCCCTGAGAACTGTCTTGATGTCTTGGCACAGACGATCGTTGGCATGTCGATCGAAAAGCGATGGGATGTGAAAGAGGCGCTGGAAATCATCCGCCGCTCCTATTGCTATAGAAACCTGCCAGAAGAGCGTTTTTACGACGTCCTCCGGTACTTAGGAAGCAAGGATGAGTTTGAAGGCGTCTATTCTAAAATCTGGTATGATGAAGAGGAAAAACGTTTCGGGAGAAAACGGGGAGCGAGGATGATTTACTCCCTCAATCTCGGCACGATCCCTGAGGAAGCAAATTATACCGTTTATACGGAAAAAGGAGGACAAGTTGGTGATCTTTCGGAAAAATTCGTCGAGCGTCTCACGCCAAAAGACATCTTTGTTCTTGGTGGTAGGACTTACGAATACGTGAGGACAAAAGGTATGAGGGTTTTCGTCAGGACGGCGACGGGCAGGAAACCAACTGTCCCTTCGTGGACAGGCGAGATGTTACCGCGGAGCTTCGATCTCTCCGTCGAGATTGCACGTTTCCGCAAGGAAATGGCGGCGAAACTGAAAGAAGATGAGGAAAAAACGGTGGCGTGGCTCGTCTCTGATTTCAACATCGATTATGGGTCTGCAAGGTCGATCATCAGTTATTTCAAGGAGCAACAAGCAGCATGCGGCATTATACCGAATGACCGCGTACTCACGGTCGAAGGTTACAGAGATATGGCCGGTAATTACAGCATCATCTTTCATTTTCCTTTTGGGAGACGCGTCAACGACGCGCTTTCTCGGGCATACGCATTCCAACTCACGAAATCTCTCAACTGCAATGTTAGCGTATCAGTAACCGATGACGCATTCCTGTTGAACATGCCCAAGCGGGTCGATCTCAACGGGATTGAGAAGATCGTGACGAGCAACGAGCTTGA
>JANHAK010000121.1 GCA_024464195.1 Methanomassiliicoccales archaeon
ATTGGCATTGATTTTCTTCGCGCCCTGTTCAAGGTTTAAGACGCAGAAGGGGCATGAGGAAACGATAATCTCAGCTCCAACATCCAAAGCCTCCTTAACCCTTTCAGCAGCGATGTTGACTGCATAATCGTTGAAAGCCGATTTATATCCGCCACCAGCACCGCAACACATTGAATTCATCCTATTGTGCGCCATCTCAACGAGTTCGATCCCTGGGATTGATTTAAGTACTTCTCTAGGAGGTTCGAAAACGCCAGCATGTCTACCGAGGTGACAGGGATCGTGATACGTCACTTTCGCTTTGATTTCCTTGGTGAATTTGAGTCTCTTTTCTTTGATGAGTTTTTGAACGTATTGTGAGAAATGATAGACCTCGAAAGTCGGATTCGAATAAAATCGGCCGTAGTCCTTCAGCGTTGTCTTATAACACCCGGCGCATGTCGTTATCATCGCTTTCGCACCTCTCTTCTCGATCGTCGTGATTGTATGTTCTGCGAACCTTGGTGTCAAATCGGTCATACCAGTTCTCAGTGCTGGTGATGTACAGCACCATTCATCCGCTCCCAAAACGTCAAGTTTGACACCGGCGCGATGGAGGACGATGACACCAGCCCTCGCGATATTCTGAACTCGATAGGATGCGGTGCATCCAGCGAAAAAGATGACCTCAGGAGTCTTCTCTCGCGGTACTTCTGGTGGAAACCATGCGTCTCTCTTCTCTACTGGCTCTCCGTAGGGATTTTTCACTCTCTCTATTCTTTCATGGAATTTCTTATGTGCGGGTAGTGGGCCAGCGCCATGCTCCACAACCCATTCTCTTACCTTTTCCCAAAATTCTGCAAATTCGATCTGAACGTGGCAGACGGTCCAGCATGCAGCGCATCCCGTACACATGTATAATGCCTGGACAAATTCATCGTCAATGTCGACTTTTCGGCCGAGAAGTTTGTCAACTGGTGATCTCTTCATCAATTGATTGAGGTAAAAAATCTTACCTCGAGGTGTAACCGATTCCCATGGTGTTTGCTTCCAGGTTTCACAAACCCGGACGCAGTAGCCACATTGCAGGCAAGCGAGTAAATCTCTCTTAATATCTGGTAGTTTAGCCATTTGCGCACCTCAATCAATTTGTCAGACCCGGAGCTGCTCTCAGTTGGAGGTGATTCGGGCTATGGATGATTACTGAATATTTATTTTTTCTCCAAATGCAGCGCACCGATTCGAAACAATTGATCAATGATGAGCGGTTATCTAGACAATTTCCAATGAAATCTGCATCTCTTACCTAGAAAGATCGAGAGAGATTTTTAAAGATGTTCAACAATTTTCAACACATTAGTATGTTAAAATTCAACCTTCAAGAATAGGGACGTATCCGTACCATGTGCCTTCAAGTTTTAACATGTGGATATTTTCTTCAAGAAGTTTCTTGTGACCTTCTTCCCATTTGGCTAGTCGTTCGAGGAGTGCTTTGACATTTGAATCAGATGTAATACTAGCTGCGTCGGTGTACAATCTAATTGAATTGTCCTCGACAGAAATGCCAACTTCGATGATTTTGATCTCACCCTCAACGGAACGGCAATTTTCTTGCAAGTTTTCTGAGAAAATCTTTTGAGGAATGAGGCCGGCATATCTCTTCAAAGGTTTCAATTCTGAGAGTTTCGCGTCTGGTTGAATTCGATGGATTTCACTTTCAATCATCGATCTATGCATCTCTTCGTCTCTTGCCAAACCTCTAAAGAGCGCAGACCCCCTTTCATCTTTAACGCATTTCGATAATTGCATGTAATACTCGTATCCAAATCTCTCGATCTCAATTGCCGCCACTAGAATTGAAATCTTGTCTCTGGCCTCGTCCACCCTTTCTCTCCCTCCATATCAATCAGAATTTACCAAAGTAATTGCCGTTTTTTCCAATCCTCGCCGCGTTCTTACAAATTGCCATGAATTTACCTTACGAGAAAACAATCGTTGTTCATTATTATTTATATTTTTTTAGAGATCTCAAGAAAGAAATTCATTGAGAGTGTAAGATCAGATTTCGCAATCCGAAATGTAAATCCTGACATAACGAAATTCTTATAGTGCTTGAAGGGGTTTTAGAGTCAACGCGAAAGCCTCCCTAGCAGGGCGTATCCTTCCTTACCAGACCTGCTGGAAATGAGGAGGCGGGAGGAGATTGGGACGGTTCGCGTGATCGTCCTATAAAAACAAAAGATGAGGAGGAAACGAGTCTATGTACGGATATTGGGGAAAAATTTTGAAAATAGATCTGAACACCAATAAAGTATCCACGCAGGAGTTCGACGAGGAATTTGCGAAGAAGTGGCTTGGAGGAGTTGGTTTCGGAATCAAGATCTGTTATGACGAAATTCCAGCCGGCGCCGATCCTTTGGGCCCCGACAATGTCTTCGTCCTCGCGGTAGGTCCTATCCAAGGTCACGGAATCCTCGGCTCCGGGAGATACACGATCTCATTCAAGTCCCCCTTGACTGGCTTCTGGGGGCAGTCGACAGGAGGCGGATATGTAGCTGAGGAGCTCAAGAAATGCGGATATGACGCGCTGGTGATAAAGGGCGCGGCAAAGAAACCTGTGTGGATCTCGGTGATGGACGACAAAGTCGAAATTCACGACGCTTCGAAGCTCTGGGGCAAGGACGTGCACGACACGCAAGAAGCGCTCTGGAAGGAAGTCGGTGACAAGAACGCTGTTGTAATCCCGATTGGTCCCGCAGCGGAAAACCTCGTAAGATATGCTGCACTCGTCACCTACGATGGTCACGGAAATGCTGGTCGGATGGGTGGAGGCGCTGTTTTGGGATCTAAGAAAGTGAAGGCTATCGTGCTCAAGGGAAGCAAGAAAAACACCGCAAAGGATCCCGAGAAACTGAAGGCGCTGAAGAAGGAGGTTGCAGCTGCCGTCAAAGATAACCCATTTGCAAAGCAGAATCGAGAAGAAGGGCAAGCAATGGCTGTTATCCCTAGGGAACAGCTCAGCCTTCTGCCGATGAAGAACTTCTCCCTCGGATCGTGGCCTGAGGGTGCGAGGAAGATTGGATCCGCTGGTGGTGAATTCAACCAGGTTCTCAAGCCGAAGCCTGACGCATGCTCAAACTGTGTAATGGGTTGCCACAGACGTGTCAAGATTAAAGAAGGGACACCTTGTGATATGGATGGCTATGGTCCAGAATACGAGACACTCGGGATGATGGGTAGCAATTGCCTCGTGGACAACCTGAAAGCGATTAACTACGCCGGTCACCTCTGTAACATGTACAGCATGGATACGATTGAATTCGGTGGTGTCGTCGGCTTTGCGATGGAAGCCTACGAGAAGGGGTACATCAAGAAAGAGGATTTGGGATTCGAACTCAAATGGGGTGACGGGGTCGCGATGTGCAAGCTTGCCAAGATGATCGCGATGAGGTCAAACCCGATGGCGAAACTTCTTGGCGAGGGTTTGAAAGTAGCTGCGAAGAAACTCGGCTGTCCACAAATCGCCGTTGAAAAGGATAATGCCGTTATCCCAGCGCACGACCCGCGAGCGTTCTTCTCAATGGCTGTTAACTACGCGACAGGGCCGAGAGGTCCATGCCACGTAACTGGATTCCCTGAGGGATCGGAGCTTGGTATTCCTGTTCCTGAGTACGATCTTCCACCGATGGACAGATTCGATGATAAGTTGAAAGGTAAAGCTGCTGTTGCATGGCAGGACATTTGCCAGGTCGATAATGCATTGAGCTACTGTCTCTTCTACGACTTCGCTGGGTATACGCATCAGATGAAAGCGGACATACTCAACGCGATTACCGGCTGGAACTATACAACAAAGCAACTCTTCCAGGAGGTTGGTGGGAGAATTAACCAGCTCTGCAGGATGTTTGCTTTGAAGCACGGATATGACCCGAAGAGAAACGACACGCTACCGCCAAGGATGTTCGAACCACTCAAAGAGGGCGGTGCTGCTGGCAAAGTGCCTCCGCTCGATAAGATGCTGAAAGAGTACTATGAGGTAAGGGGCTGGGTAAACGGAATCCCGACGGAAGAAACACTTAGGAAATTTGGGTTGGACTTCGCAATTCCCGACCTGAAGAAAGTTCCAGACGGCAAGAAATGGATCTGGGCATAAGCCCTTTCCTTTCTTTTTTTTGATTTTATTCATAAAATTATCGGTTTTGCATGCGAATCCTAAGTTAGGTTGTGGCTATAATAATGAGAAGACGTGACGGGAGAGCATAAACCCTGTCTCATTGTCACCTTTTCTTGACTTTTTCTGGTCCTCCTTTCGATATCAATGGTTGTAATTAGATTTTTTTCGAGGATTTTATTATCAAATTTTTATCTCTTAACATCTGGAGTGTTCCATAATATTCTGGAACTTTTTTCAATATCAGTAATAAATGAGGCGATTCAAAACCGACAAGAGTTATGGTAATCATCTTAAGTCAACAGGATGTATTGTACTCGATTAGTTAATACTGATTTTGAGATTGACTCTGTTTTATGTATACTTTTTCAACTTTATACCGTTCAGGCGAATGGAGGTAAGCATTGTTATTGC
>JANHAK010000122.1 GCA_024464195.1 Methanomassiliicoccales archaeon
TAAGGTCAACGCCTCGGTCGAGCATGAAACGCTGGAAATTATCGGGGAAATCGTTGCCAACGAATGAGCAAAGAGCTGTTGGAACACCGAGAGAGGAGGCAATCGTCGCAATATTGGCGCCAGTTCCACCGAAATATTGTTTCTTTTCAAGAATATCAATCGACGTATTTGGCTCAGGAAAATCCCTGAGTCGAATGATGTAGTCCAATGCAACGTGCCCATAAACAGAAAGGAAAAGAGAAGGCGTCATGTCCCCCCTTCCCAACCAGAAAGGTAAAGTTTTTGTTCACGAGTGAGCCGATCGATCTTAATACCCATCGCTTTTAATTTTAGACGTGCCACTTCGTTGTCGATCTCCTTTGGCACGTTGTAAACGGATGGCAACATCTTTTCATAATTTTCCGAAAGATATTGAAGTGAAAGCGCCTGAATCGAAAAACTCATATCCATAATTTCTACGGGATGTCCCTGGCCCGCGCCTAAATTCATCAAACGCCCTTCGCATAATAGGTATATCCTACGACCATCAGGAAACCGGTATTCATCAACAAACTCTCTTACTCTTACAGGTTTGCCGCCAAGTTCTTCCAAGGCTCTTTTCGATATTTCGTTGTCGAAATGCCCAGAATTCCCCAGAACGCAACCATCCTTGATGTTTCGTAAATGCTCCTCTCTCACAACATCCCGACAACCCGTTGCTGTGATGATGATGTCCGCCTCTCTCGCAGCCTGAGCCATCGGTTTGACTTCGAAACCGTCCATAACAGCCTCGATTGCACGAATGGGGTCGACCTCAGTTACAATGACATTCGCGCCAAGTCCTTTTGCGCGCATCGCAATGCCTCTTCCACACCACCCATAGCCTGCAACGACCAATTTCTTTCCTGCGACGAGGAGATTCGTTGCAGTCATCCAGCCATCAAATGTCGATTGGCCTGTTCCGTAACGGTTATCAAAAAGGTATTTCATGTGCGCGTCATTGACTGAAATCACTGGAAACTTCAATTTCCTTTGCGACGCCAATGCTCTCAGACGGATAATTCCTGTTGTCGTCTCCTCATTTCCCCCCTTAACATTATCCAATTTTTCCCTCCGGCTCGTGTGAAGCATCGTGATGAGGTCAGCACCATCATCAATTACGAAATCAGGTGAGAGATCAATAACAGCATTGAGATTTTGATAATACTCTTCGAGCGTTTCCCATTTCCTCGCATGAACCTCGATACCAAAATGTTCTTTCAGAGCTGCGGCAACGGAGTCGTCTGTTGACAATGGATTGCAACTTGCAAGCCTCACCTTCGCCCCGGCTTCAGAGAGTGCAATCGCAAGAATTCCTGTTTTCGCTTCAACATGGAGGGCCATTCCAACTCTCAGACCGCTAAACGGCTGTTCCTTTGCCATTCTTTTCCGAATAGCGGAAAGAACTTTCATATGGGTGCTGGCCCATTCCAATCGCTTAAGACCTAGATCTTTGTCCCCAATCAAGGTAATCCACTCACAGTGTCATTCACGAAATTGCTCAGGCCTCGTTTATCAGTTTCCTCATTGAAACTGCGAATCGAGATAACGACATATTGCCCTTGCAATTTCCCTTAGGTTTCTCTTATTGTCGAAATTCAAGATAAGTTCCTTACGGGCAAGCTGGTTATCTTTCAATTTTGGAACAAATTGTTGCATATTCGAGATTGCACGAGTTACCTCGTCAACAATCGATATAGTAGCCGTTCTTGAAGTCCGTGACAAAGGATTTAGGTCGATGGCGATAACGACCTTTCCAGCCCTTACCAGTGCTTCGGCCCGATCGCCGTCTTCCAATGGCACGAGAACGACGTCAGCGGTGTATATTCCTTCTCGCGTGCATAAGGCTCGGTCTGACGAAATCCCTTCTAGCCTCGCATCAGGCTTCCTTCCAAGGACATGCGTTGCGCCGGCTCTCTCTAGATAAGCGCAAACCTTTTCAACACGTTCATTTGAACGATGGAATAAATTGACTTCAATTTTTGCCGGTAAAGATTTTGCCAGCCTCACAATCTCCTGAGCGCAGAGTGCGGCCACATTACCATTCACCGAAATCACGGGATTCTTTGCTTCTAACAGATAAGCAACAGCGACTTCTTCAGCAACAGCTGCTTCTTTGACTGTTTTCTCACCGAGAAGATAATCAAAGGCTTCCCCCCGACCATGAGCGATTAATCCAGTTATTGAAACGATTCCTTCACGACTAAGCTCTGCAAGGCGCTCCCTCGTTTCAAGCGATTTGCGACGCGGATGATCCTTCGGTATTTCCATGATCGAGCATTACTCGATGCACGATTAAAAAGTTCCTACGCCTTGAAGGATATCGAATAACAAATGTAACAGGTCTCGATCAAATATCAAAATGAATTCCTTCGTTCTTCGTTGTCGTGTTGAGAATCCATTTCAGCCGCGCTTTAAACAAAAAGAATATTTATTACATCAAATAAATAAAACAAAAATTAATATGGGATTCCATCAATTAAAAGCATTCCATTAAATCTTTTACGAAATCTATATATACATGTTCTCTAATGTACTTGCCGCATCGGGGAAGATCAGTGAACTCTCATAGGCGGATTAGACTCCTTGGCGCTGTCCAAGAAATCGCTTTTGACGGTAAGTTTGTTGTTAGGGCGACTTTTGCCCCGAATATTGGAATGAGCGTTCTCGACAACAGGAAGAGGGTCATCGGACGCGTCAAGCGAGTTTTTGGTCCAGTCAATAATCCTTTCGTGTCAATAGAGCCTGCCAATAATTATCGCCCGACCGACGTGGTCGGCAAGCAAATATATGTTGAAGAGGTCGATGAACATGCCAAAGCAAAGAGAAGGAATGGATGAGATAGAGCGGTGCCCAGAATGTAACAGCGCACACCTCGTAAGAGATTACGAGCGTGGCGAGTTGATATGTGAAGATTGCGGATTAGTAATTGATGATCAATTTATAGATCAGGGACCCGAGTGGCGAGCTTTTGATGTGGAGCAAGGAGAGAAAAGAGCGAGAACTGGCGCCCCGATGACCTACACGATTCATGACAAGGGACTTTCGACGGAGATTTCATGGAAAAATAAAGATAGTTACGGGAAGAGTATTCCGACAAGAAATCGTGCTCAGCTTTACAGATTGAGAAAATGGCAGAGAAGAATTAGGGTCTCGAATGCAACAGAGCGAAACCTTGCTTTTGCACTGAGCGAGCTCGATAGAATGGCGTCAGCAATGGGTTTACCGCGAAATGTTAGAGAGACCGCTGCTATGATCTACCGCAAAGCTGTGAATAAGAACTTGATCAGGGGAAGGAGCATCGAGGGTGTTGTGGCAGCCTCGCTGTATGCTGCATGCAGACAGTGCGGAGTGCCGCGAACACTTGATGAAGTCGCAAACTCGAGCCGTGTCGGTAGAAAGGAAATAGGGAGAACTTATCGATTTATGACAAGGGAATTGAAACTTAAACTGATGCCAACAAAACCCCAAGATTATATCCAAAGATTTTGCAGTGAATTGAAGTTGAGTGGCGAGGTGCAATCGAAAGCAGGTGAGATCCTCAAGGATGCCGCAAAGAAAGAGCTGACATCGGGGAGGGGTCCAACAGGTGTTGCGGCGGCTGCAATCTACATCGCTTCAATTTTGTGCAACGAAAGAAGGACACAGCGGGAAGTTGCTGATGTTGCAGGCGTGACAGAGGTAACGATTAGAAATAGATATAAGGAATTAACAGAGAAGCTGGGCATCGATATTCAACTCTGATTGGTGCATTCGCCATCAGACTTCGGAGCCCGTGCTGGTTCCGAAGTTTATTTATTGCTTCTTGCCATTACAGCAGCGGGAATAGCAGTGCAGATCGGGAAAACTTTGCTAAAACCAGCTGCTCTCTGTATGGTAGCTGGTGGGATTCTCACCATCATTTCATCAGTCGTTGTGTTCATAGGTGGGAGACTTGTCAGCACGACGCTCGGTACGCTCATTGTTATTTTATTCTTTCTCATCGCGATCTCTGAGATTTCAGTGACGAGACCGCTATGGCGCTCGGAAATCGGTGCTTGGAAGAGTATTCTCACATGGATAGGCTTCTCGCTTATCTGCAGGGCTCTCATCGTTTACTTCTCCTCAGGAGACATCTTTTATGCAAACTCGATTATCGGCGCTATCGAGCTATTAACATTCGTGTTTGTTTTCGTGAAAAAGGAGTATTTTATTCCACCGGAAGCAGAAAGAGCAGTTGCGATCAAGAAACTCGAAGCCTCACTGGTAAAGACGGTTTCGGAGTGTCCTACATGCAAGGGAATTGTTGAGAAAGATTGGCTATCATGCCCCTATTGTGGTACATCCCTTCCAAAGATTTGCGGAAAATGCGGCGCTAAGCTACAGCCTGAAGACATCAAATGTGGCCATTGCGGCGCTGAAATCGAACGCCCTGAGCTGCTGATCAAACATGTGGAAACACTCAAGGCCCTTGCTGAAGAAGACAGTTCTAATGAAGTCAGATCGAGTCGATACGCAA
>JANHAK010000123.1 GCA_024464195.1 Methanomassiliicoccales archaeon
AAAATGAAAAGGATATAGGGAAAAGGTTTTTGAGAATATTCTTCAACTGAATTCATTCTTCGAGATCGCGATGAGGATAAGACCCACGAGCCCTAGTATCGAACCGATGAAATACGGCCCGACGGTCAACAACGCGAGAACAGCACCGACGATCGCAAATCCCCATTTTTTCCTCTTTATCGCGAAGACGCCACCGATTAAAGCGATTAAACCAATGATAAACCAGATCACTCCACAGGCAACCAAAACACCTTCGACTGCGCTAACGATGTCAGGGCCATACATTTCCTGTAACAGGTCTTCGATCTCACCAGAAAGGGCCGCAAGTAAAAGACCTGTGACGATGCCGATCAGCCCCGAGACAATGACTAAGACGCCGCCAACTACTGGCTTGGAAGTTAGCAGTTTTGCACCAGCGGGAGCTGCCTGCGGAGGTGCCTTCTGCGGTGCTGCAGCCTTGGCAACTTCAGGTTTTATAACATACCCGCAGTAAGGACAGACGTTGGCGTCCATCGGGACCGCGTGGCGACAACTCGGACATGTTGCATCGATGATCTCATCATATGGACGTTCCTCCATCCTGATACCTCCGTCGCCCTAAAAGGGCAAAAAGATATCCTTTTCTATCTATTTATAATACTTTACTTTGGTCGATCAATTCATTTTTAGTTTTCCGATTTCGAATAATATGGGGATTTTCAAAACTCATTTTGTCACGACGATCGCGCCGTAACCAACAACTTCTCTCATAGGATAAACATCGCCAGACGTGCCGTATTTTAGCAATCGAGCTTCCTTCCCTCTCGCCGATCCAAGCATCACCATCACAGGACCATAACCGCACATTGAAACATCCTTTCGAATTACAACATCGTAAACGCCTCTTGGGTTGAGCGCTAGAATCTGATTGATAACCTCCATATCCTTCGCTTTTGCCTCATGTGCTGGCACATAGTGCGAAAAATCACTCGATGCAATGATGACGACGTCGAGCCCTTCAATCGCCTCCTTCAACTGCTCCGCCGTTTCCATTGCTGTATCATAATCTTGTAGTGCCATGCATATCGGAAGGATCTTGACGTCATTAGAGAAGTATTGAATGAATGGCAGTTGCACTTCAATCGAATGCTCGTACTGATGGGCAATCGGATCGACGCTCATCTTGCGTTCGAGTTTCTTTAGCAGATCACGATCTAGCTTGCACACACCTAGTGGTGTCTCGAAGTCTTCACTAGCCACCGCCACTGCGCTTCCAATTGCGTGATGATTGGGCCCAACGATCACGAAGGTTTTTGGAAATCCATCACGGGCGATCGCCGCGTAAGCGTGCGCAGCAATAGGTCCAGAGTAAACATAGCCTGCATGTGGCACGACAGCCCCGATGATCTTTCTTTCACCATTGCGTGAAAGCTCTGGAATTGAGCCTGGGCCGAGGGGCGAGAGAAAACATTTTCTGATTTCCTCTCTTAATTCTCTTTCCTTTCCTGCGTAGAATTTTCCAGCGACGGCAGGATATCTCATATTAGCAAAAAGATGTGTGCTACATTATTTCAAAGTTTTGTGATCGAAAAGTGAATGTTCACCAATTCATTTCTGTTTTAAAGCTCTGCTTCGAAGTCATCGATTGTCAATTTGAAATCCGAGTCCTTCTCGATCATTTTCTTTTCCTTCAACGTTTCCCTGGTCAGAAGCCAGTAAACGCACGCAAGTGCCCTCCGCCCCTTGTTGTTTGTCGGAATGACAAGATCGACATTTCTCGTTTCGTTGTTTGCGTCGCAAAGGGCAACGATCGGAACCCCGATGTTGAGGGCTTCGGCTACAGCTTGCTGATCTGCAGCTGGATCTGTGGCGAGAAGAACTTCCGGTTCAATATACTGGGGAAGAGCGGGATTCGTTAGACTTCCAGGCACAAAACGACCAGGGATGACCTGTGCACCAATTGCTTTAGCAAAGACTTTTGCTGGCTTTTGCCCATATTGCCGCGCAGAGACCACAACGATCTTGTCGGCGGGAAATCTTGAAAGGAATTTTGCCGCCACCCTGATCCGCTGATCGGTTTGCTTTACATCGAGCACATACAGCCCGTCTGATCTCACTTTGAAAATAAATTGTTTCATGTCTGCGCTTTTCTGTTGCGTTCCGATGTGAACGCCTGAGGTAAGATAGATGTCCTCGGACACGAGAAGTCCAGTATTCGTTTCATCCGTCATTGCAAACCCTCATGTATCTCTTTTGACCGTAAGAGGTATGACTCCCTTCTCAAATTCCAGCATAGCAATTTGAATCGGATCAATGACATTCTCAGGAATATCGATGAGAACAGGCGCACCGAGAGATATCTGCAAGGCCCTCGCTCCAATAATGCGCGCCTTCTCAAATCTCGTATATTTCATAAAGTCACCATGCCGGGATTTCCCCCATATTGATGGAGGCCTTATAAAACTTTTGTAGGGAACCTCATGATGTTCTGATACGCTGGCTACGCATCTCTCCGCGCCGATTTCTGTATAGGTGCACATCAGGCATCGCACCTCCCGAGCTTTGCCTTCATATACGGCACTAGCCCTCCCCTTTCTAGAATATCGATTAGGAATTCCGGAAGGGGATTGAAACCGATACGAAGGCCATCAGATTCTCTCAAGATAAATCCACCTCTAATATCGAGGGTGATAATATTTCCTTTTTCCAAAAGACAAAAGGCATCCGGACAAACGATGACAGGGAGACCAATATTGATCGCATTTCTGAAAAAAATTCGTGCGAAACTGGCTGCGATAATAGCCCCTATCCGCTTTTCTTTGAGAACTGCCGGTGCTTGCTCCCTGCTTGATCCGCATCCGAAATTCCGACCAGCAACGATAATATCGCCTGGCTTGACACCGATTGCGAATATCGGATCGAGATCTTCGAATATATGAGCAGAAAGGGATTTCATGTCATATTCGTCAAGATATCGCCCTGAGATGATTAAATCTGTGTTGATATGATCGCCATACTTCCATACACGCCCTTTGATCATTGTTACACCGTCCTAGGATCCGTAATCTCACCTTTGAGCGCGCTCGCCGCAACTGTCTCTGGGCTGGCTAGATAAATTTCAGCGTCTGGACTTCCCATTCTTCCCCTGAAATTGCGATTTGTCGTCGAGATACAGCGCTCTCCTGCTGCGAGAACACCTTGGTGTGCGCCGAGGCAAGGACCGCACCCAGGATTCAAAACAATCGCGCCCGATTCAACGAGCGATGTAAGAACCCCTTTTTTCACCGCTGAAAGGTAAACTTCTCTCGATGCAGGCACAACGATAAATCTCACGGATTCACTCACTTTTCTTCCGTTCAAGATTTTCGCCGCTGCGATGAGATCTTCTAATCGACCATTCGTACACGACCCAAGAAGAGCTTGGTCAATAGGCGTACCAGCAATTTCCTCAACTGGAACGACGTTATCAACAGAATGAGGCTTCGCGATCTGTGGAGGGAGGTCGGATACATCGAATTCTTCCGCTTGTACATCTGCTGAGTCATCTGAACGAACAATTTCAAATGACTGGTGAGATCGACCTATTAGCCACTCTTCTGTATTTTTATCTGGGAAGACGACACCAATCTTTGCGCCCATTTCCATACTCATATTCGACAAAACCATTCTCGAGGCAATAGACATTCGATCAACGCAATCGCCAACGAATTCGACGGCCATGTAATTTGCGCCTTCTGCACCAAGTGTACCGATAATATTTAATATCACGTCCTTGGCTGAGACACGATCTGGCATTTGCCCAGTGATGCGAATTCTCAGGGTTTCAGGTACCCTGAACCAGAGCTCCCCCGTTGCCCAGACTGCGGCCATTTCAGTTGCTCCGATGCCTGTTGCAAAGGCACCAAAGGCACCATAAGTTGTCGTGTGAGAATCCGTACCCACGATGAGCATTCCTGGCAATACGTGACCTTTTTCTGGAAGAACCTGGTGACATATTCCCTCTTTCACATCGTAGAAATGTCGAATCCCCTCCTTTCTAACAAATTCTCTGACAATCTTGTGGCTTTCTGCTGTTTTCAAAGTATTTGCTGGCACACGATGATCAAAAAGAATGACAATCTTTTCAGGATCCCAGACCTTTGCAGCACCCATTTCTCTAAAAGCCTTGATGACGAGAGCGGTGTTCTCATGTGACATTGCGAGATTAACTCTCGCATTCACGATGTCACCCGGATCAACCGGTCGACCGCACGCACGGGAAAGAATCTTTTGCGCAAAGGTCATGGGAATCATGCCAAGAAGGAAGCATTACTCACTTATATCGCTATTGGCCGCAATAATGCGGCAATTGTCGAATAAAACATACAATAATTCTGAAGAGCTGACTAATGTAAACGACCAAAATGAAGGATTTCTAAGAATCGACGTGCAAAGTGAGGTTGCACCTCATTTGAAGTGACAACCTGAAGATACGAGGAGACTTGCAGATAATTCATGCGACACAATTGTATGGGGATTTCAAAGGTTCAAGGGTG
>JANHAK010000124.1 GCA_024464195.1 Methanomassiliicoccales archaeon
TCGAGTATTTTCAATCTTGACTCTCAATGAGAATCCGCGTGATTGTCCTCCAAGTCTTCATGTTCATGCTCGTGATGTTCGTGATCTTCTTCATGATCATGCACTTCCATATCTTCAACACTCACGCTAAATCCCTGTGATTTAGCCTCTTCCTGCAGTACGCGGTTGAAGATCTCCTCAACCTGCGTTCTCTTTAAACCGTAAAGAAGAATGTTGATGACAAGTTCTATTCTACTGAAACTGGTTCCAAGATCTCCCTTGCATCGCGCCTTACCATCATTATCTGTGACACTGCAAGTGAGATAGTGACCGCTGTCGCTCTCCGCGATACATTTTGCGTGCCCAATTAGGCTAGCACCAGCTCTTACACACTCAATAACAGATCTTGACATAAGATTCTCGATCATTCTTTGCATTTCTGAGCCCGCTCTCAAGCGATCTGAAGTGATCTGCACTTTCGCCGCGTATGCTGAGAAATCCGGTGTCAACATGCACTCACCAAGAAGTCAACGACTTTATCTAGATTTGTGCCCTCTATAGCTGAAGCTGGGATAACCGGCACGCTTCCTCTAATCTCCCTGATCTTCGCTTCGATTTCCTTCACTGTCCCATCTGGAACTTCATCAATCTTATTGATAATGACGAGTCCAGCAGCCTTCACCTGAGCTTTTAGCGGTCTTTCGAGGGCCCTAACAATCGCGGAAAATCTGACAGCGTCAACGATGACCGCAATTATCCTCCTGTTAATTGAGGGGCCATTATAAAATTCCAGGGAATTCAGTATTGCTTGTGGGTCAGCGATGCCTGTTGGCTCTACCATAACGATATCGGGCGAGAACTCCAGTGCCACCGTTTTCAGTGTGCTGATAAAATCAGGACCCAGCGTGCAGCATATGCATCCATTCGCAAGCTCCTGAACCTGTAAGCCGTATTTCTGCATGATCTTTCCATCAATTCCAATTTTTCCAAAATCATTAACAATTATCACAATCTTTTTCCCAGTTCGTTCTATAATCCTCGAGATTGTTGAGAGGATCATCGTTGTTTTGCCAGATCCCAGGAAACCCGCTATAACAATAAGATCCATCTGTAACACCCTACACTTCTCATAGTCATGATAGTTAGTTGCTTGGCATTTACATTCTCTCATCTAAATAAACCTTACCAAAATCAATCGCAGATCATGATGATCGGGAGAAAAATTAACAGAGCGGCTTTCGATTGAAAACTTAAAGAAAAACAAGATTCCTAATGCAAAAATTTATTCTTTTTTTAATTATTAATTTTTTACTGGGCTAAAAATTATGGTAATCATCCGATTGATTTCGTAATTTTTCAAGGAGATCATTCCTGAGTGAGAATCAGCTCACAACAAAATATATCTGAGAAATCATGCATAACAAAAAAACCTAAAGGAATTGGGGGTCAGAATGAGCCGCGAGAAACTAGACGAAAAAGACAAAGAGCTTTTAATCATGCTCGCAAACCATCCCGATTGGACTTACGAGA
Organism: Methanomassiliicoccales archaeon; assembly: GCA_024464195.1. GTDB lineage: Archaea > Thermoplasmatota > Thermoplasmata > Methanomassiliicoccales > JACIVX01 > JACIVX01. Next base: position 1,510 of record JANHAK010000124.1, read on the forward strand.
AAATCGCTGAAAAGATGGGAATGACGAGCAGATCCGTTGGGTACAGGATTGAAAGACTCAGGGAACTTAAGATCCTTCAAAAAGCAAATCTCATTTACTATGACCGCTTAGGAGATTTGATTTATTCGGTTGTCCTCAAATTTGATACGGGATTATCGCCACAAGATCAAGAGAAAATTCTCAGGGAACTCAAGAGTCATCCCGCCACCATACAGGTTTTCACTGCCATTGGTGCTTTTAGCGCAATTCTGCTTTTCCACGCTGAGACGCCAAGAGAAGCTGAGCGGTTGATCAGAGAATTGGTGATAAGCAACAAGTGTTTTTCCGGATATGAGATAAGTCAGATTACAGAGATATACAGCATTTATCGCCACTATTACTGATTGGATTAGTATGCCAAAAGTGCGTTTTGAACCATCAGGAAGGATTGTTGAGACGGTAAATGAAAATGAAACACTTTATGAACTTGCGGCAAGAACTGGAATTCAGCTTGAATCAGTGTGCGGAGGTAGGGGAATCTGTGGGCGATGCCGGGTTATCATCATCTCCGATCATATTCCAGTTACCTCAGAGGATAAGAAGTGCATTTCGGAAAAAGATTTGGAAAGAGGAGTCAGACTTGCCTGCCGTCACAAAGTTGATCGAGATTTGACCGTCGAGGTCCCGGAAGAATTCAAGAGAATGGGACAAGTGATCTTGGAAAAGACCTATGTAAGGGTCAATATTGATCCTGCCGTAAAAAAAATTGCACTATGTGTACCTCCACCGTCTCTTGATTATCCAATAGCGGACTTTGAGCGGCTCAAAAGAGTTTTGGTAATTTCAAGATCTGGAGAATTGAAAATCCCACTAAAATTGCTCTCAGAACTGCCGGAGTTCTTAAGAAAGAAAGAAAAGACTGAAATTGTGTTGAGAGACAACGAGATCATTAGGCTTCTTGATAATGAGAATAAGAGAATTTATGGTGTCGCCATCGATGTTGGAACAACCACGGTCGTAGCGTATTTAATGGATTTGATGACGGGAGAAGAAGTTGCCGTCAAATCTGATATGAACGCTCAGATCAGATACGGTGATGATGTCATTTCAAGAATCACCTTCACGATGGAGAGGAGCGGTGGCCTCGAAGTTCTCCGCGATCTCGTAGTTGGCTGCATCAACGACCTTATCCAGGCATGCTGTTCTTCCGCGCAGATTTCAAAGGACGATGTTTACGAAGTCGTGGTCGTTGGTAATACGGCAATGCATCATATACTCTTTGGATTGGAGATGCAATCGCTTGTGTTCGCACCACACATCCCCGTGGTCACGGATTCCGTTGAACAGAAGGCTGCTGAGGCAGGGATTGCCATTTGGAAAGAAGGATATCTCTATTCACTTCCGAATATTGCTGGTTTCGTCGGAGCCGATCATGTCGGCGTGCTTCTCGCCGTTGAAGCAGATCAATCAGGGAAAGTACAGATGGTCATCGATATCGGAACAAATGGAGAGATATCGCTTATTACACCAAATGGGATAGCGAGCACTTCCTGCGCCGCGGGTCCTGCGTTTGAAGGTGGAAATCTTGCGTTCGGTATGCGGGGAGCCAAAGGTGCAATCGATCACGTTCGTATCAAAGATGATCTCAAAGTCGAATATTCTGTCATCGGAAATGTCAAACCTCGGGGCGTTTGCGGTTCAGGTGTTGTCGACGCGATCGCTGAGATGCTTCGTTTGGGGATTATTGATAGATCTGGAAGAATCGTTGAGGAAATCGATTCACCTAGAATAGTTGTGAAAAAAGGAGAATCTTGTTTCATCATCGCTCATGAAAATGAGACAGACACCGGGGAATCGATTGCGATTACTCAAAACGATGTGCTACAGATTCAATACGCAAAAGCTGCAATGTATGCTGGCGCAGCAATTCTTATGAAAAAAATGGGATTGGTTGAGAAGGATCTCGAAGCGATTCTACTTGCCGGAGCATTTGGAAATTATCTCGATCCAGCGAGTGCACGGACGATTGGTCTTTTCCCTGAGCTCCCCCTTGATCGCATCATTGGTATTGGGAATGCAGCTGGCGCGGGCGCAAAAATGGCTCTTCTCAATAAGGAATTGAGAAGGCGTGCGATTGAAATCGCAAAAAAAGTTAGATATGTAGAACTTGCGGCACAGCCAGATTTTGAAGAGACTTTCTACTCCGCGCTCTATTTCCCACATCTCGATACTTCGCGATTCCCCCTCGTCACCTCTGAGATCATCCGAAAATCGAAGATGTGTTTCTCAAAAATGAAGAATCATTCCATTTCAAAGAAGGAAAAGGTAATTTAGGTCTCCTGACATAAATGAACCCAACTAACCGCTGGAAGTGAATTTCATGAAAGGATATGCCGGTCAAATTTTGAAGATCGACGTTAGCTCAAAATCAACAAAAATAGAAAGACTTGACGAAAAGAAAGCAAAGGAATGTATTGGGGGCAAGGGTCTTGGGGCAAGAATAATCTTGGATGAGGTTCCACCGCACATAGATCCCCTTTCACCCAGCAATACACTTGTTTTCGCCGTAGGTCCTTTAACAGGTACCCGCGCACCAACATCAAATCGATATGGTGCATTTTTCAAATCCCCCCTTACGGGCATTTGGGGCGAATCATATTCCGGTGGGCATCTTGGCCCTCAGATCAAGAAAGCGGGCTACGATGCGATCGTCATAAAAAATGCCTCCCCTTCCCCAGTTTACATCAGTATTATCGACGATGATATTCAATTTCATGATGCGACCGCACTCTGGGGAAAAACAACGGCGGAGACTGAGGAGGCTGTGAAAAAGGACATTGATGAGAGAAAGGCGAAAGTCATGGCGATAGGGCCAGCTGGTGAGAATCTCGTCAAATTCGCATGTATCTGTAATGATTATTACAGGCAACTAGGAAGAGCTGGAGCGGGCGCAGTCATGGGATCAAAAAAGATCAAGGCCATCGCGTTTATGGGCACAAGAGAAG
>JANHAK010000125.1 GCA_024464195.1 Methanomassiliicoccales archaeon
CACGATTCGAGACTTCTACGAGAAGCCAGAACTTGGAATCCACTGCGTCGGGTACATCTCACAGCTGTACGACCTTTTGCCCGTAACGCACTGGTTCTATTCGCTTCCGTGGGTACGCGAACTGGGGCTAAAGCTTGAATACAAGGACACGTTGCCACCAGTATCGACGGGACCGATTATCTCAGAGCCGAGCCAAGTAGATACTTTGCATGTGCCAGATGTGGATGAGTTGAAGAAGGGTTACACGCTGCCTGAATTCATAAGAATCTACAAATATGTCCAGAAGAATCTGCCGATGACGCTCGTGCCAATATCCTACGGATTCGATCTGGTCGGTGCTGCAGCTGAGCTGTGTGGTGTGGAGAATTTCATCATGTGGACATTCACTGAGCCAGAAGCTGCACACAAACTTGTCAAAACATACACGGACACATCAGTGAATGGTGCAATTGGTTTGGCTCAAGAATTTGGAATGGCCATGCTGATTGTGGGTTCTGTGCTTGCCAACAACGACATATTCTCGGACGAAGCGGTAAAGGAGTACTCGGCAAATTACATGAAGTACTATGTTGACAAAGCATTCAGAGGTGGAGCTGGGCCACAGCTATTCTATCACTTCTGTGGTAACCACCAGACGGACTACAAAGTATTCAAAGACACCCTGTTTTGGTCTCCATTCAACGTGTTGCACATAGGATACTATGGAAAGGAAGTATTCCCGTCGCAGCTACTTAAGGAAGAATTCGGTAACCGCACGACCATTATGGGGTCGGTCGACACAAAGCTTATGATTAACCCGAACCCGAAGGTAGTCTATGAGCAGGCAAAGGCGCAGATCTTGGCTGGACGAGACAGCCCGAAGGGATACATTCTTGGTACTTCTTGCGAGACGCCGCCGTACACGATTCCGGGCAACCTCCTAGCACTGGTCAAAGCGGCCAGGGACTACGGAACATATGGAACATGGTGAGGTGAGGTAGAATGGAAATCAAGATTCCAAATGAAGTCATGGAATTGATCGGTAAGAGAGGCATCAAGGAAGATGATGTCAAGGATGTCATTGAGACGGCGGAGTCATCGAACAAGAAGATTGTGATGGGCAACAGAAACCTTGCTAAGAAGATAATTGGTCAAGCCACCGTCTACGTCGATTACGAACTTGAAAAGGGTTTGTTGAAAAAGCATGCGACTGTGAAATCTGCATATTCTCATAGGCTGATGCTGGGAGAAATCGTCAACGCAACTGACAAGAGTGACTGGGTTTGTGCTCACTGCAATGAACCTGCGTTGTATGGACACGTGGCAATGACATACATGCAGGTCACTAGAAATGGACCTGCAGTTGTCTGCCCGAAATGCAAGGACTCTTGGGTTGAGGAGTACCTTGCAACGAAAACGCTAGCAGCCGTTGAAGGTCTGTTCGAGAAGAAGCGCGCTTAAAATTTTTTCAAGGCCGCGAACGCGGCCTCTTTCATTTCACTTTCGAATTTGCTACACGGGTTTATTGTCTTCTTTGATCTCTAATCTCATTTGATTCCTCCTTATGGCATTAAGAGCGTAATTCAAGTAGTATAGTTCCCTATTGCAATTTTTCACTGTTACTTCAGAAAGTTAAAAATCTCTTGAGGCTATAAGGCAACTCACATCTGGTGTTGACATGAGCGAACTTATTGGAAAAACAGAAAGCCTCTGCCCGGAATGCCTCAAAACGATACCTGCGGAGAAGATTGCTGAAGGTGATAAAGTTTATCTAGTGAAGACGTGCCCCGATCACGGAACCTTCAAAGTCCTCATCTGGCGGGGTGTTGAAGATTATAAAGACCTCGAGCGTTATTCGTGTGTTAAATCGAAGCCTGAGAAGATCGCGGTTAAGAACAGTGGTACATGCCCAGAGGTCTGTGGTCTGTGTCCAGATCATATCCAGCACACCTGTCTCGTCGTTCTTGAAGTCACCAATGGCTGTAATCTCAAGTGTCCGATCTGCTTTGCGAGTGCGAATGAGCGTTATAAATTTCATCCGTCACTTGAAGAAATTCGAAAAATGTTCCAGACGATCGTTGAGTATGTGAAACATCCAATCGCAGTCCAGATTAGCGGCGGAGAACCGACGATCAGAGACGATCTTCCTGATATAGTAAAAATGGGAAAAAGCATGGGCGTCGATTACATCGAAGTGAATACCAATGGTGTTCGACTCGCCGAGGATATAAATTATTTGCAGAAGATTAAGGACGCTGGTGTCGATTCTCTTTATTTCTCATTCGACGGTATCACCGGTGATGTTTTCTTGAAGACCTGTGGGAAAGATCTTCTTGATACAAAGCTCAAAGCCCTTGAAAACTGTCAGAAGGTGGGGATGGGTGTCACCCTTGTGGTTGTCGTTTCGAGAAATGTCAACTTTCACCAGATCGGAGATATTATCCAGTTCGCTAAGAAGTGGATTCCGACCGTTAAAGGAGTGCATTTCCAACCGTTGAGTTACTTTGGAAGATATCCATCGATGCCAAGAGATGACGATCGCGTGCTCCTTCCAGATCTCCTCAAAGCGATTGAAGAGCAAACAAAGGGAGAATTAAGGGCTGATAATTTTATTCCGACTTCCTGCGCGAACGTGCACTGCGATGCGAAGTCGATGTCGATCCTGATGGAGGATGGTACATTGTTTCCACTAACCCAAAGAGCGCTGGGTCCCCCGCGTGAGACAAGCCAAATCGCCAAGAAGACACGGCAAGAGATATGTGATCTCTGGCGATACATCGAGGATTCGATTAGTAGCAGTAGCGAGGAAGATCTTGACGGAACTTGGCTCGGATTTATTCAAAGAGCGAAGACGCATTATCTGACTGTTTCGACGATGCCCTTTCAGGACGTCTGGAATGTGGAGACAGAACGACTCAGGAATTGTTGCATCCACACAGTAACGCCAGACGGGCGTCTGATTCCATTTTGCCTCTTCAACATCAACAGCATCAATGGGAAGACGCTGTACAGGCACGAGATCTTTTCGAAGTATAGGAAAGGCTAACGGGAGGTTCTCTTACCAACGCTCCTGTGATAGTCATTAACAATCTTGTTCATGTATCTTGAGATTTCTCTCTGTCTTTGTTCATTAGAGACGATAAGTTGCTGGAGTGGGAACTCGAAGTCGCAAAAGGGACACCTCGCTAGCTCACAGGTCGTCGCAGATCTCCTACATCCTCTACATGCAATCGCCCTTGACTGGAATAAGCTGAAAGTCTTGCCGCAGCGGGGGCAGGTCACCTGTTTCGTTGTTTTCAGAAGATTTGGCGTTACACCAAGCTGTCTCATGTGCGGCGTCAGTACCATTTTATGACCCTCCTTATCCAGTGAGGACGACCCCGATATTTAAATTCTTGGCAATATGCGCCAATTATTTCGCAATTTGATCATTTATATATGAATCATTGGGGTGCATTTCTATTTGCAAATTATCCTCAGGATTTCTTGATAAAGGATGTTACTGGAGTTCATTTGGTCGGACATCAAAATCTGGTGGCAATACAACAGGCCAGCCGAGAAAAGGCCTAAACGGATGAGAAGCGACTAATTCGGTTCTCATAAGTCCTTCAAGAAATTCCGTCGTTACATCAGCCGAAAACGCAAAAAGCATTTCTTCTTCTTTTACGAGACCGTATGTTCTGTCTCCTAAACAAGGGATGTCAATGACAACTTTTTGACCCTCGAGAATCTTTGCGATTGCTGCGCACAGACTACCCTGTCCAGTCATCGTCGTTGAGATCGCGTCTCCCCTCCAATATGTAAAGCCGATGATCATTCTCAAAACCTGTGCGGGTGTTGCATAAATCACAACAAGATCAGGATCGGTCGGTATCAAATCCAGCGGTGCCATGAGAATCGCGCTGTATCTCCTTTCGTCTGTACCGATCATTTTGATAGATTTTTGCAGATTCTCCGCTGAACTTGCGTTTCTAACGAATGGTAAATTCAATGTGCCGTTGACAACACGATCGGGCGCCTTAATGAGGCCAATGCATGACGAACCAAGAACACATCTTATGCCTTCGGAAGAGGCGCCGACAATCCCATCTTCTCTGTAGTACCTGGCAATGGCGGCCATGTGGCAGGGCGCTGTCTTTGTCAGAAGTCTTGCGTCGCCGAACTTAAGCAATTCCTTCGCCTCAGTGAAAATCTTGATGCCGACAGGGGAACTCGCAAGATTCAGTATCTTCTTGAGCGATGAGAAAGTACTTTTCCAAATATCACCAGTCATGAAAAAAGCTAATTGTATATTGCTTTTTAGTGTTGTCGATTGGTTTAGCAAATTGTTCTGCCTGCTTTTAAAAAAAAGTTCTATTCGTCTAAATTGCAGACTTTTTCGGTCAAAAGGATTATTATTGATATGCATGATATCGCAGCGTGTGGATGTTCTAAATAAATTAAAAATCGCGATCGCTAGGAGACATTTATCCTCGAGGGATATTTCTGATGAGGCAAAATACCCTC
>JANHAK010000126.1 GCA_024464195.1 Methanomassiliicoccales archaeon
CCATTCTATGCGTCTGGCTTGGCACATGTATGCCTTTTTTTCTCAGTTCCTCCTCAATCCCAATATGTAGGTCACCCGCGCAGAGAATTTTCTCGCCGTTCGTAACCTCGAGAATAGGATGATCTGGGATAGGCTGGGCATTCATTCGCAGAGCTGGCATTTTCTCGCCTCATCGCTTCTTTTTTGATCTTTCTATTCTCCGCTGATGCGATTCTCATTCACTCGACTGTCAGATTATTAAAAGCCATACTTCAATCTCTCTCCAAGAAAATGAGGAAGCCCGACTTCCTTCACCTTTTTCTCGACTTCACCTACGTCGTATTCAACCCTTTTAATCCACGCCTCCTTTAAATTCGAATCGAAGAGGACATAACTCGCACGCGGGTCACCATCCCTCGGTTGTCCCACCGAGCCAGCGTTAATAATCATTCCTCTTTTCATTTTCTTAACGAACGGTATATGTGTATGACCCATGACGACAAGCCATGATTCGCTCATTTCGAGCAACTCTTCTGTTGCATCAATTTCGTAAAGGTATTCATCATCATCTCTCGGGGATCCGTGATAAACAGATACCACCAATTCGTCGATCCGCGTGTTCATCCGTGAACGAAGAGAGCGAAGATAATCAACATGTTCAGCCTTGATATTTTTTGCCGTCCACAGAATTGCTTCAGCCGCGATCCTGTTCATGCCGACAGGATTAATTCTCACGACAGCGCGATCATGATTACCAACGATTGAATTGATTTTATGGGATACGACACGCTCGACAGTTTCGTTTGGATATGGATAATACCCTACAATGTCCCCAGCACAGATGATTATATCTGGCCTGTGTTTTTTTATATCCCCGAGCACAGCATCGAAAGCAATTACATTAGCATGGATATCCGATATGAACGCGATGAGCACGTGATTAACATTCGATGCAACAATAGTTATAACTTTCTCGCGATCGCGTTGAATGTAGTTATCTTAAATGCTTAACAACTTTGGAAATTAATTAAAGAATAGAAAAACAAATCGAATGTCTTATTAAAAGACATCGAGGGCAATAAGCCCGCAGAACTAGTTCTTCAAAACATGGATGATCTTTCATAACGATTTTATATCTTCGTTACATTTCAAAATCGGAAAGTGATCTAAATTGAGCGACATCAAGCGATTGGTTCTCGACGTTCTCAAACCTCACCATCCCTCAATTGTCGAACTTTCCAAACGTTTGAGCGTGCTGAGCGGAGTTTCTGGCGTAAATTGTACATTAGAAGAAGTTGACCAGGAGACGGAGAGTATCAAGATCACGATCGAGGGAACATCGATCGACTTTGAAGAAGTTGAACGGACGATCGCAGACACAGGTGCGGTAATTCACTCAGTCGACAGTGTTTCTGCGGGTAAGAAACTTGTGGAGGAAGTCGAAACACCTCAGGACCGTTGAATTCTTGAAAGTTCCGCGGCGACCAGTGCAATCAACTTGGACTTTGGCATCGATCTTTCGACGAGAATCCTTCCCTTATGATCCCACCAGTTTGATGGATATGCCTTATCTTTTTCAATTCTATACTCTAATCCCAATTTTTCAACCGCTCTTGCTAATAAATCAACAGTCGGGTCGTTGATTGCCAGCGACTGTCGAACTTTTCTTCCTTGCGAACGTTTCCGCCTGATATCAAAATATTCTGGCCAAAGAACCCATGCTGTATCTTCGTCGAAGACCATGAATGGAACAAAAAGAAGTTCGTATAAATAACTTGGCAACTCACTTGACCAGGACAGCGTTGACTGCGCCGTCCCTACCAGGTCGGGAAGTTACTTTAGCGAGACCCAGTTCAGTTTGGATAACTGCGCCTTTATTGATGATGTTTCGCTGAACATAGTTAGGATTGGCAGGGTTCTCTTTTACAGTCACAATCGGCACGCGCATCGTCTTCTTATTTGCTGGATCCACTACATTAGCATATTTCGCCGAGAGCATTCTAACCTTCCAGTTGCCACCCATCGTCCTGTATTTTTTCAATTTTTCTTCCCCTAGATGGGTCGGCTGTACCTCTGTACCAATCTCGAATCGACGCTTTTTTCTGTTTGGGCGTAGCCTACCACCGGTTGGTTTTCTATGCGACCGACCTTGCCAAAGAGCCATGTCTATCCTCGGGAGACTAGAAAAGGAACACACTATAAAATACTTACCCCTAGATCACAACAATATTCGATTAGATTTTGCAATGTTCAAGTTAAAAATACCAAATTATCACATTTGTTATTATACCTATTACGATGCTAACATGCCACAGTGTCGAAATACCCTATATATATTACAACGATACCTGCATTTTGTTTTTCTTTATTTCTCTCTTGCATTAGGACGGTGATCAAAATTGCGCTTGACATGAATAACGGTAAGGAAGCGAATAGCCACAATTTCCGTTACGGTACCGGAGAAGTTCAAGTAAGGTTGTCGCTATTGAAAGTATATACTGAAAATTCGAACCAATCAAGAGAAATGGGGGCGCTGGGATTTGAACCCAGATCAGCGGGTTTCCACCACGCGGGGAGCGACCCCGCGCGAATTAACGGGTCATCGCTCCAGTTATTCATCACTGTTCAGCCTACCCGTTGACAATCACGCCCAATTAACTGGAGCCCGCGAGGATGCCGTGTTACCCCACACCCCCACATGATCCTTAAGCCTTCCTCATCTTCTGCTGTCGCTTTCGGCGTCGCATTTTCTTTTTTCGCCATTTCCAACGCATCTTGCCTCGCTTCTTCCATGCGCGTGAACTTCTCTTCATCCATATTCCTCGTTTATCCGTGCCGTGATTGTATAGATACTTATCAACCTTTTGATATAGAATGGCGGGCCCGTCGGGATTTTCGCCCCCTAGATAAGGGATTCGAACCCGAGACATCTGGCTTGCGTCCACGATGCAATCTCGTGATAGAAGGCCAGCGCTATATCCAGGCTAAGCCACGAGCCCGCAGAAACTCGATATAAGTTCTCCAATTTAAATCTTTAGAGATTTTCAGAATCAATCAACGGTCAAGAACGATTGGATTGGATGACCGAAGAAGATCATCACCGATTCAGCAATTGCCAACAGGCCAATGAAGAAAAGAATTGGACGGAAACTGATAACGCCTCCAAAGAAATCAATGACTCTTTCAAGAACCCTGAGCACAATATATACTAAAAAAATGACAAACAAGATGATAATCAAAATAACCATCGGTGTTAGCACAAGAATCGCAAAAGATTTTGAAATAACATACAGTACAATGCCCAAGACCCCGCCCGCAATAAGACTTATCAGAGACGCCCATCGGATTTTCTTGAAGACACGGAAGAAGAGGCTAAGGCCGAGCCCAATAAAAATAAGCAAGGTGGACGACTGTTCCCATTCACTTTTTTCATAAATTGAGACGCCTATAAAAATCATGAATGCACCAATGAAAAAACCGATGCCCGCAAGAATTTCATCGAGGTAACTCCTTTGATTCTTGCCGATAATTGCGATTGCAATCGCGACCATTCCGCCCATAAAGAGGATAAGGGCAAGAATGGGTTCAGAAAGATATTCGGCGATCAACTTTCTCAATATTAGTTTCTTCTTTACTAATCTTTTGATCGGCTGCAAATCAAAGCAATTATGAGTAATAACTAAAAAAACGCAATGATTATGAGCGATGTGCTCGAATAGATGACTTGAGGTTGAAACATATGGAAGTGAAGGAGGCGATTGAAAAAAGAAGGGCAAGAAGAGCCCTGGAGACGAAGTCGATAGAAAGGGCAACACTAAAGGAACTCGTGGATGCGATAAGACTTGCTCCATCATGTTTTAACAATCAACCTTGGCGCATCGTGATTGCTCACGATGATGAGACGCTGCAAAAGGTGAAAAGTGCGCTCTCAAAGGGGAATGCATGGGCCACGCGATCTCCCCTGATTTTCGTCGTCACGTCGAGAGCTGAGGACGATTGCCGTCTCAGCGATCGCAGAGATTACCATCTCTTCAGCTGTGGTCTTGCGATAGGACAAATGCTTTTGCGTGCGACCGATCTCGGATTGATAGCCCATCCAATAGCGGGTTACGATCCCGTCGAAATTAAAAAGGCCCTGGGAATTCCAGATGAATACATTGTTATCACGCTCGTGATATGCGGATACCCAGGCACTGATTCATCGCTTCTCTCGTCAAAGCAACTCGAAGCCGAGAACACAAGACCAGATCGAAAACCGATCGGTGAAAATTTCTTTGAAAACGCCTGGGGAAATCCATTCACAATCTAGTTTATCATTTTAATTTATCATTTAATTGAGTCAAGTTGAGCAAATAGACGCGGCACAACTAGATCAGAGAAGCAAAGGTCTTGCCGAGCACTCTTTCCTTGATTTCTTCGCTTGCCCAATCCTTTTCAATGACGAATTGAACCCATTGAGAATACGGATAACTAATATC
>JANHAK010000127.1 GCA_024464195.1 Methanomassiliicoccales archaeon
TCCAGAATTAAATTCAGTTTGTTGCTCTCACATCAAATGAAATTATCATAAAACAGTCAAAATTATCTCTTCAACGTCTTTCATTTCACTTCATTATAACGTTGGCAGGGACTGATATTGTAGACAAGGTTCATGACAAAAAGGAAAGTAGCATATCTATACGATAACATATGCCTATAATGAGGTAATTCAGATGAAGAAAGAAATCGGTGCAAAGAACTGTCTGTACCCGATGCCTACAGTTCTTGTAGGTGCGATGGTTAATGGTAAACCGAATTATGCCACGATCGCACATGTTGGCATCGCGGATTTCAACTCAGTTACTATAAGCATGAATAAAAAGCACTATACGAATGCGGGTATAAGAGAGAACAAGTGTTTCAGCATCAATGTCCCGACGGAAGACATGGTAAAGATCACTGATTATTGCGGGATTGTATCGGGAAAGGATGAAGACAAATCCTTGCTTTTTAAGACTTTTTATGGTAAGCTCGGAAACGCGCCGATGATTGAGGAATGCCCTCTCTGTATGGAATGCGAACTTATCGCGACCGTTGATTTCCCGAATCACGATCTATTTGTTGGAAAGGTTGTTGGGACCTACTGTGATGAGCATGTTATGACTGATACGAATGTCAATTTCTTAAAACTCCGTCCAATCCTCTTCTCGATGACCGATCGGTCTTATTACCGGTTGGGCGACAAGCTTGGAAAGCCGTGGAGTATTGGTAAGGAATTCAAAAAAGTATAGATCAAAAAAATTGCTGCGAAGGGCCAAAAAATTCGGATGCCTCTCGCTTAATGATAGTATAGATCGGAAAAGATGGTTTGGGTAGAGAGGATTCTTAGTATAGATCATGATGCAAAGGAAAAGAATAATAAAGGATTCTGCGATTTTAAAAAAACGATGCGATAAACGACAAAGGGGTATTTGAAAGAGAAAAGTGACGATTCTTGTTTCGAAAAGAAATGGAGAAAATTCTCTTTGAATCGCAACAATCGTGATCAACGATTTCCTTTGCTTGTCCTCAAGTGATTCTCAATTCATCAAAGAACTCAGTCACATCAACTGATGGAGCACCTCCCTCGTCGCTGATCTTCTGTTTTGCTGGTGGATACATTCTGTAAAAAGGAATGCGCCCAGTTATGCGATCCTGGAAAGTGGGAAGAAGTTCATTCCGGTAAAAGATACCAATTGGAATTCTGTTTCCCCACTCCTGGCTCTTCCTCATGGCTTCAATCTTCTTGTCGAAATCTTCATTCAGATTGCGTACATTAGGGTCGTAGTCCGTTTCTTCCAACCTATAAAGCCTAGGCACTGGCTTGCCGGTTTCGCGGTCTATGCGGTCCGAGCCAGCATACCAGTCCTTTGTGTTTATATCGTTGTAAGTAGGACATGGCTGGAGAATATCCACCAAAGCGAGACCTTTGTGTCTGACCGCTTCTTTGATAATTTCCTTAAGATGCTTTGTATCAAAAGCGTATCCCCTAGCCACAAATGTATACCCCGAAGATACAGCAAGCATCACAGGATTTATCGCTTCGTTGATGTTGGGTCTCGGGATCGCCTTCACCTTTAAGCCTAGTCTCAGAGTGGGCGAAGCTTGCCCCTTAGTCAGACCATAAACACCGTTATCATGAATGAGGTATGTCATGTCCACGTTCCTTCTTCCGGCGTTCACTAGATGCCCCACGCCTATCCCAAGGCCGTCACCGTCACCACCTATTGCGATGACCTCGAGATCGGGATTAGCAATTTTCACTCCCTGGGCAAATGGCAATGTCCTACCGTGAAGTGTATGAATTCCATTTGCTTTCACGAAATGGGGTACTTTTCCAGAGCAACCTATTCCAGAAACGAGCACGATCTGGTGCGGTTCGAGACCGAGTTCAGCCAACGCCATCTGCAGCGCTGCTAAAATCGCATGATTACCGCAACCTGGACACCAGTCAACAAAGACATCACTTTTAAAATCTGACCATTTAAGAACCATAGGTCAACACCTGCCTTTCTGGGGCTTGCCCAATGAAGACATTTTTCAAAGCATCATAAACTTCCGTAGAAGTCATCGGTCGCCCGTTATACTTGAGAATGCGAAAATCGGCTGCTATTCCTGTCTGCTCCTTTAGGATTCCTGCAAGCTGGCCAGAAAAATTCATTTCGACATCGATAACTTTTTTTGCTGCTTCCAGCTTCTTTATAACATATTCTCTCGGAAACGGCTCGATCATTCTGATCTGCAGGAAACCGACCTTAAACCCGTCAGATATTAGTCCCTTCATAGCTTCCAAAATGGCACCTTTAGGGGACCCCCAGCTGACGATGACATTCTCGGCATTCTGATCGCCGAAGAAATTGATTTTTTCTTCCACCGGTACCTCTCTTGCAACAGTTCCTAGCTTTTTCATTCGTTTTTCCATCATCAACGTCCTGTTAACCGCCTCCTCGCTGATATGGCCTTTCTCATTATGTTCATCACCAGTATACCAGCTGATGACATTCCTCGTGCCGATAAAGGCTCTAGGCGATATACCAGATTCCGTGAAGGCAAAGCGCTTATAATCTTCCTTCCCTTCGCTCGTTTCATCCAAAATGTTACCTCGCTTGATCGAGACTCCATTAATGTCAAAAAACGGGAAAGTCTGCGAGCTGTTTGCAAGCGCCTTGTCTATCAAATGAATCACCGGGAGCTGGAATTGCTCAGCGTAATTGAATGCAGCAATCGCGTCATAGAAACATTCCTTGATGTCACCAGATGCGAGGACGATACGTGGAAATTCGCCGTGTCCCGCATGAATGGCAAATCTCAGATCATCCTGACCGTGTCTCGTCGGTAAACCAGTTGAGGGGGCGCCACGCTGATAATAGGTGATGACAACAGGAACCTCATTGTTTCCTGCCCACGATAATCCCTCGGTCATTAAAGAAAATCCAGGACCCGACGTCGACGTAGACGCTCTAGCACCAGTTAAGGCTGCGCCCGAAGCCATCGTGATCGCGGCAATTTCATCCTCGGTCTGTAGAACAATAACGCCTGCTTTGTCACCGGAATTCCTGGTCTTGAGAATTTCATGAGCTTCGATATACTCGCTTTCGTCTGCGGCTGGCGTTATTGGATAGTATGTTTGGATTCTACATCCCCCCAGCACCTTACCGATGGCAACCGCTTGATTTCCAGAGAGGAAGATTCTCTTCTCAGAAGTGCTAATCCTTGGAAGACTGTAATTGATGCCGGCTGGTAGATTATTCCTCGCATATTCATACGCGAGATTAAGCGCGAGCACGTTCATCTCGACAATCTTCGGTTTTTCCGCAAATACATCTCTGACGGCTCTTTGCACGAGCTCTAATTCATACCCCAATAACCCAAAAGAAATGCCGATTGCAAGAACATTCACAATCCTTGATATCCTGGCTATTTTTTCCTCGCGGAGTTTTTTTCCGATTTCCTCGACCAATTCGGAATAGGGAACGGTGAAAACGTGAACATTTTTCTTTTTTGCGAATGCGAGTAGATCTCCCAAGCTGTCGTTTATCTTTTCTTTCTCCAGATATTTCCGGAACTCCGATTTGAATTCATGCGACATTGAGGGTATGTCGAGAACCCTTGTGTCCACTTGACCCTTATCGACAATAATGACACCTCCAGCGACGACCTCAGTCAAGTGTCTAACGATAGTCTCAGCATCAAAGGCCGCTAAGAAATCCACGTCGTTCACGTTCGCCGAAATCTCTTCTGGAGAGATACGCAGATGAAAATAACTGTGCATTCCTTTTATGTTGGAGTGGTACTCCCGTCTCCCATATACATGCAGCCCTCCATTGCCGCACGCCCTTCCAAAAATGTTAGCCGCGACATCAATGCCGCTTCCCTGGGGGCCTCCAACCATCCAATTGAATCCTTTATCTAACAAATTTTCAACCCCTTGAAGACAAAGTCTATCCGCCAGTTGCCTTATCGCATCCTATACAGCAATCGCAGCCACCTGTTTCTCCGCAGTACGGGCATACACAGATACACTCGTCAACCGGAAGACCACACCCATTGCACAATGGTTCAGAATTGCCGAGATTCATTTAAACCCCAATTTACTACGCATCAACCTAGATTTTAATTTTTATCATTGAAGAGGTTTGCTTTATTCGAATGGGAAAGAGTATCAGCCTAAATTTCAAACCTTGATTGCTGCTCTCGTGATCAGAATCTGATTCTGTGTTCGGAGGATTATCAGACTCTAAAAGACTGGGTCAATTTTAAAAGAGAGAGAAGATGAACACTGTGCCCTGCGGCAAGATAGATACCCGGTTTATGTCAAACGACCGCCAAAATGCGAGATGTAATACTAATTCTTTCCAAATCAATTTGAAGTTACTTAGAGCGCTCCTCATCGTATGTTCTGTAGATGGAATAAAACGAATTCAAAAAGAAATAAATCAACGATGCTCTATAGGAGT
>JANHAK010000128.1 GCA_024464195.1 Methanomassiliicoccales archaeon
GTGTCGATTTCTTCAATTGTTGTTGTTAAAGGGGGAATATAGCGAATTGAAGACTTGCCACAGCCCAGGAGTATGAGACCATTCTTGAACGCTATTTCGATAATTTTGTCTCTTTCTGCGGTAGCAGGTTCCTTTATTACTTTATCACGCACGAACTCCGTTGCCTGCATCAGGCCGATTCCCCTGACATCGCCAATGATTTCGTATTTCTCTTTAAGTTCCTCCAACCTTTTGCGAAGATGCTCGCCACTCAATCTCGCCTTTTCGATGAGGTTCTCGCTAGCAATAACTTCAAGCGTCGCGAGGGCTGCCGCACATGCGACAGGATTTCCACCAAATGTATTGGAATGGGCACCTTTTTCGCCGAAATCGAACCTTTTGTCGTAGATTGTTGCCCCAATCGGAATGCCCGATCCGAGGGCTTTTGAGGAACAAATTATATCTGGCACAACCCCGTGATGCTCGATCCCCCACATTTTTCCTGTCCGCGCAATACCCGCCTGTACTTCGTCGTCGATAAAAAGGATGCCATACTTTTTCGCTATCCTGGAAATGATCTGGACAAACTCCGACGGGGGAACGATGTATCCTCCTTCTCCTTGAATTGGTTCCATAAAAATCGCAGCGACCTCATTTGAAGGAATAAATGATTCAAAATAAACTTCTTCGAGAATTTTCGCGCACCAGATATCACATGAGGGATATTCAAGGCGGTAAGGGCAACGGTAACAGTAAGCATACGGAATATGAAGAATGCCTGGCACTCCTGGAAAATACCTGGCCCGTTGCACAGGTTTACTTGCAGTCAGGGATAGAGATCCCAAAGTTCTACCATGAAACGCGCCAATGAATGCGACAAATTGGCCCTTACGCGTTGACCATTTAGCGATTTTCATTGCCGCCTCAATTGATTCCGTTCCGCTGTTACTGAAAAAGACCTTCTTATCAAAAACACCCGGCGTAACCTGTACCAACTTTTTCGCGAGCTTTGATTGTACCTCATAATAAAAGTCTGTGCCAGCAAAGTGAATAAACTGTTCGACTTGCCCCTTGATCGCTTTCACGATGGCGGGATGGCAATGACCGACGTTGAGAACGGCAACTCCACTCGTGAAGTCAAGAAATTTGTTCCCGTCAACATCGATCACCGTACTCCCATAACCAGTCTCAATCACAAGAGGCAATGCCTTTGTAGAAGTCGCCAGATATTTTTCATCATCTTCAATAATTACTTTTGCCTTCGGCCCTGGGAGTTCGGTCTTAATGGCTGGTATTTTGCTCATTATCGCATCTCCAATCCGATTTATTATTCAACCACTATTTTATTGTTTGCTGGCATGGATTAACACGGTCGAAAGATCTGAAAAATTAGCAAAATCCACTAGAAGGAATCTTTTTCTTCTTCCGGCACAGATTCAATCGCTTCCGCTCTCTCAATGCATTTCGATAAAATCGAATACGCTCGGATCATATCCTCTTCAGCGACAATGAAGATCGTATCTGTGTAGCAGCTCACCGTTTCAACGATGTTCAAGCCACCCTCTGCGAGGCTAGAAACAAGGTAAGCAAAAACACCGCTGGTCTCTGTAATCACCTCAGGCGACTTGACAGAGATTTCGACGAGGTTCTGACGTACCTTCAAAACGTTCTCCTTGCCCACAGCTGCCACGACCTCGCCCTTAAGTTTTTCGTCGGCAATAATCGTAATCGCTTGAGTGCCCTGAATTACTTGCATGATCGCCTTTTCATTGATGAGTTTTCGAAAAACGGATTCAAGACGCTGAAGGACGGTCCAATCGTTTTTCGCTGTCACAATGCATATCTTCGTCTTCACTTCCACTCTGCTGTTACCTATAACCGACAAAATTTCCCGCTCATGATCGTGTTTTCCAAGTGTTAACGCGTATCTCCGGCAGGCAATCATGACGGCTTCTTCATTCTTAATCCCTTCTTCCTTCATGATCAATCTTGCCAAAGAAGAGAAATTGATGAGATCTTTGGAAATACAATCTTTAATACTGGGATGAGAATCGATGTAAGCGCGCGTCCGTTCAGCGACGCTTTCCTTATGCTTCGTTTTTTTCATGAGACTTGGAGGATTGCAAATCTCAGTATTAAAAATTAATTATATTTCGGAAACCAAAGATCCTGCTCTAACTTCGCGAATTAATATACGAGAGAAGCGTCTGATCAAATCTCGATATCGAGCTTTCAGAAATGATCAGCGCAGGCACTATTCGTATGACTTTTCCAGCACAAACGTTGACGAGAATTCTATCCTTGAAACAAAACTTCTGAAATTGTTTTGCTTCCTCACCCATTTCTATCCCGATCATCAAACCTTTGCCTCTAACATCAAAGGGCTTGCTGTTGCAAAGTGACTTCATGCGAGAGATCCATGCCTCCCCGATTTCCCTAGCACGACTATCCAGTCCTTCACTCTTGATGATTTCGATAACCTTCGTAGCAACGCGGCAGACAAAAGGGTTTCCCCCGAATGTCGAGCCATGAGACCCGGGCTGGAATGCGCTCGCGACGTCATCTGATGAGACGATTGCCCCTATAGGAAAACCGCCCCCCAAACCCTTGGCGAGCGTGACAATATCAGGAACAATATCGAAATGCTCAAAGGCAAACATCTTTCCCGTCCGACCGAGTCCGGTTTGAACCTCATCGATAATCAATAACGCGCCTCTGTCTGTGCATACATCCCTGGCTGTTCTCATGAACTCAGCTGAGGGAACTACGATTCCTCCTTCTCCCTGTATCGGCTCAAGTATAACAGCTGCCGTATCAGATGTAACCATTTCTTTAAGTGCTTCGATATCGCCATAATTGATAAAATCAAAAACATTTGATAAAAGAGGTTCAAACCCGTCATGGTATTTTTGCTGTCCAGTTGCGGAAAGCGCACCTATTGTTCGTCCGTGAAACGAATTATTTACAGCAACGACACGTCTCCTTTTCGTTTTTTTCACAGCCAATTTGAGTGCTGCTTCATTGGCCTCTGCACCGCTGTTGACAAATAAGGAACGACTCAGTGGCTCTGGCATAATCGTTGCCAAGGCCTGAGCCAGTTGTGCTTGTTCTTTGATATAGTAGAGATTGGAGACATGCACCAGTTTATCGACCTGTTCCTTTACAGTTTTTGTGATTGCTGGGTGACAATGCCCTAGAATGTTTACTGCAATCCCCGCAACAAGATCCAGATACTCGTTTCCATCTAGATCGTAAAGGAATTCGCCACGACCCTTTTCGAAACAGACTTCTTCCCGTGAGTAATTCGCAAATAAATAAGAAATACTGAGTTTCTTGATTTCTTCGAATTTCATCATTTTCGCCTTTTAGGATTGTTCATATAAACTGAGTCAATGTGTAATCCTCGTGCCCGAATTCCCCATTCCGAGAAGTTCGTTGAGGATCGAATGTGGAATCTTTCCGCAGACCATATGAGCTGTTTTAACGCCGCTGAGGATCGCCAGACGGCAAGCTTCAAGCTTTGGAACCATACCATCTCTGACAACACCACTCGCGATTAGTGTGTCAATCTCCCTCAACGATACTTGCGGTATAACCGTTGCGCCGTTCCCATTCTCTTTCATCAAGCCTGGAACGTCAGTGATCAGGAAGATGTCTTCAGATCTTAGGGCTTTTGCCAGATAAGCAGCCACAGTATCAGCGTTCACATTCACGCGATTCCCATTTTCATCGACACATATCGGATAAACAACAGGTACAAATCCACTTGCACAGAGGAGATTGATGAGCGTGGGATCGACCTTGGAGACTTCTCCCACATTTCCAAGATCGACGAAACATTCGTGACCGTTTTCATCTCTTGTTTTAACAGGAGGCATTCTTGTGCAAATTACCGTTCTGCCCTCTGCTCCCTCAATTCCAATTGCCTTGATCCCAGCGTTTCTCAGTGCATTTACGATCTCCTCATTGATTCTTGCAAGAACATTCCGCACAATCGCCAGCGTCTCGTCATCGGTCACCCTCAAACCCGCGACCTTTTTGACCTCTTTCCCTAGCTTCTTCATCTCCTCATTAATTTCTGGGCCTCCGCCATGCACGATGACGGGCCTGACGCCAATACTGACCAATAACGCAATGTCTTCGCAGAAACTGGCCATATCACCATTTCCGTTAAGCGTACTGCCCCCGAACTTAATGACAATTTTCTTACCGCGCAACTTCGCCAGCCGCGGGATCATTTCCTTAGGAATTTCTACTCCTGCCATTTCCTCCACCTACGTTGTGTATTGTGCATTGATCCTCACATAATCGTAACTGAGATCACACCCCCACGCCTCTGCTGAATGACTGCCGACCCCCAAATCGACCTTGATCGTGATTGTCTTGTTTGAAAGTACCTTTCTCGCGACGGTTTCCGTCGTTTTTCCAGAAAACTGAATAGGATCACCGTGATCGAAAAGTTTGACAT
>JANHAK010000129.1 GCA_024464195.1 Methanomassiliicoccales archaeon
TCATATTTGATGGAATCATCATGTTATTAGGTTGTGTAATGGATCCAGGTAACGCTTTGAGGCGAGTTATCCATATGCTGACCCCCGCTTTTTTAGTATATTACTTCTTACCTGACCCTCTTTGGATCGGAGGTCTTGAAAGAGAACATGCGTTGCTCCTCCTTCTTTCAATTATCCTTATTGCTGAGGCTCTACGCCTAATTTTCAAGCCACACATCATCGGTTTGAGAGACTATGAGCAATACCAGATATGTGCGGCAGTTTGGGCAGCCGTTGGCATGACCATCGCCCTTCTTTTCTTTCCCCTTGAATACTCAGCGCCAGTTCTTATGGGAATGGGCTGGGTCGATCCGCTTATTGGAGAGCTGAGAAAGAGAAAAAGTAATTTCTATCCAATAGCTCCCCTCATCGTCTATTTTGCAATTGCTTTTTCCTCAATGATTTATTTGATCGGTTTGACCCCTCCTGTTTTCATCGCAGCGTTTGTTGCGACATTTCTTGCTGTTGGTATTGAAAGAGTTAAATCAAGATTCGTCGACGATGACTTTCTTATGATCGTTGTACCACTGATAGGGATTGCAATGACATTCGCCCTTGTCAAATAAATATAAAGGACAGATCACCGTCCGAAGAACGATTTCTTCGGGTATCTGGTTATTCCTCTCTGAATGATTTGAACAGGGCCATTGTGGCAATTCTGAGCGTCTTCAATTGTATCGTGTACCTTATCGCAAACGAGACACTGATAGACCACTTTCATCCCTTTCCGGAAACTCCAAAGAGGTTTATAATACATTTGAATGATGCAGCGATGCCAGTCCCATTATTTCTCAGCTTCTGGCTCCTCTTATGCATGCTATCCTTTTATATTTTCACAATTCAATAAGGTACCGTATGAACAGGATCAAGGTTATCAACGACCCCTCTGATCTCGTACCAATGTTGAGGGCGGTTGATACCAAGGTAAAAAGGGAAGTACTGAAGGAAGTGACGCTTGAGTGGCGCACTTCGAAGGAGATTGAAGAAAAATTCGGTCCAGAGGGCAAAGAAGCACTCAAATTCTTTGAGAAAATGAAGCTCGTTGAAACGAAGTGGCAATCGGTTGCAGGATCTCATCCAGACAAAGCCTACCATACCTATTATACTTCCTTCCATATTAACGCATCTTGGCCAGTGTACGAAATCAGCGATGTCCTAGCTGCGGCCATGATGTCTGACGAGGAATTTCAAGAAATCGAGAATAAGATTCTGGACCTTGTGGGGTCAGAGGGTAAATTTGCTGGTGACGTTGCCGAAGCTCTTGGTATCACGTCGACGATGTTGAAAAGTCTTGTCA
Organism: Methanomassiliicoccales archaeon; assembly: GCA_024464195.1. Classification (GTDB taxonomy): domain Archaea; phylum Thermoplasmatota; class Thermoplasmata; order Methanomassiliicoccales; family JACIVX01; genus JACIVX01. The sequence goes on from JANHAK010000129.1 coordinate 1,337, forward strand.
AGCGCTCGGTCAAACTCGATTATCGTGGCCATAGGATTGAACGTATTAAAGATTGAATTTTGGAAGCTTTTAGAATGACAGAGATTTGGGTGTTGAGACTAGGTCATCGCCCCGAGAGAGACAAGAGAGTGACAACCCACGTAGCTCTAACAGCACGAGCTTTCGGTGCGAAAGGAATCATCGTGACAACAAAGGATGAGAGATTAGAAGAAGGAATCCGAAGCGTAAATGAGCGATTCGGAGGAGACTTCGAAATAAGAACGGGGGTCAGCAACTGGAAAGGATTTGTAAAGAATTTCGAGGGGGATGTCGTCCATCTGACGATGTATGGCATTCATATTGATGATGCACTCCCTAAGATAAGATCGGAAAAGTTGCTCATTGTCGTCGGTGCGGAAAAGGTTCCAGCAGAAATGTATGAGCTCGCAACCTTTAACGTTGCGGTGGGAAATCAGCCGCATTCCGAAGTAGCAGCCTTAGCAGTATTCCTTGACAGATTTCTCAAAGGTGAAGGACTCCGAAAGGACTTCAAGGGCCGAATGAAAATCATTCCGTGCGAGAGAGGGAAGAAAGTTGTCAGTGATTCCGACTGAGGAGGAATGTCTCCGAATTCTCATTGAAGAGGGAGCTGATTCCAACGTTATCGAACATTGTTGTGCGGTTAAAGAGGTGGCTAAGAGAATCGGAGAGTGCTGTGGCGCTAACATCGAACTTGTGATTGCTGGTGCACTCCTTCATGATATTGGAAGAACGCGAACGCATGGGGTTGACCATGTAATCGAAGGGATGAAGATCGCCATGAAACGGAATTTGCCTACCGACATCGTGAGAATCATTCAGAGGCATCTTGGCGCGGGGTTAACTGAGAAAGAGGCAGAGCTTCTCGGTTTTCCGCCAGGTATTTACATGCCAGAAACGCTCGAGGAAAAGATTGTCACGCATGCTGATAATCTCGTTGATGATAAAGGTGTGAGGACGGTTTGGGATGCTTCTGCCGATTTCGAGAGGCGCGGTTTACTCGACGCCGCAAAAAGAATGCGATTGATGCATGAAGAACTTTCTCGATTATGCGGCAAGGATATCGACGAATTGCTTTTTCCTCTAAGGAAGCGTATGAAGCTTAGTGGGTTGTGTAGCGAGTATACTTCCCCGCAAGGTATGAATCCCTGAGTTTGTGATATTCCTCTGCATTTCTGGCGGCACGCTCTTTTATGCCTGGATCATCTTGTTTGATAATTTTTCCTGGAACGCCGACTACGATTGATTTCGGCGGTATTTTTGTCCCTGCAGTGATCAAAGCACCAGCACCGATAATGCATTCGTCACCGATGATTGCACCATTCAGAATCGTCGAGTGCATACCGATGATACAGTAATCGCCGATCGACGCGCCGTGAATGACCGCACCATGGCCAATCGAGACATTTTTTCCTATGATATTTGGTGAGTCTTCATCGCCGTGAATTGTCACGTGTTCTTGAATGTTCGAACCCGCACCAACTCTTATCGCATTAAGATCTCCTCTTAGAACAGCATAGGGCCAGATACTGACACCCTCTTCGATGATGACATTGCCGATAATGACTGCCGTTGGATCAATGTAGACTTTTCCTCTAATATCGATTTCCATGAGCGCCCCGAATGAAATAGAAAGGAAAAAACTTCTCTTTTTGTCTATAACTTTCTTATTATTCTCTATAATTTCACAGGCGGTTTCTTGGTTGTCACTCTCTTTGGGAAATACTTAAGTATGATCACATCACCGACGGCCTGGATCCATCGGTAAGGAATGTTAATAGCCTTCGAATCTTCGACAAGTAGCGGATTCGTCTCATTTATGAAAATGCCATCAATGCATTTCTTCTCCAGTTCAATGACAAGGTTGTTGACATTTCCGACGAAGATTCCATTTGGGGTATAAACCTGCAACCCGATGAGTTCCGAAGCTTCCTCCAACATCAGCTATCCCTTCTCCATATGTCTCTTGCTTCTTAAAAAGCCTTCGGATTCTAAAGTGTGAGTGAGGTTTATCCTGTTAATCGACTATTGAAAACAACAAGGGAGAAAACTGTTGTCGGTTTGATCTTTGGTCTGCAACCAATTGTAATCATCATTATCCTCCTTTTCTTTGGGAGGATTGACGATGCAAATCCTTGAATTATTAGGCAGAAACTTTAATAAAAGACGTAATATTATCGGTTTTGTCTAAATCGAACACAACCGATGGGTGATTATAATATGGACGAATTGGAAGAGATTCGAAGGAGAAAACTCAAGGAATTAATGGAAGTGGCGGGAAAGGATGCAACCTCTCATTGGCCGTCAGAACCCGTCGAGATTAGTGACACCGAATTTGATAACTTTACGAGGAAATATGAGATGGTTGTGGTGGATTGTTGGGCGCCATGGTGCGGTCCGTGCCGGATGATTGCCCCCATTGTAGATAGCTTAGCCAGGGAGCTTCAAGGGCGCGTCGCATTCGGAAAACTGAACACCGATGAAAATCAAAAAATTGCTTTGCAGTATCGGATACAGGCTATCCCAACGCTCCTCGTTTTCAAGAATGGAAAACTTGTTGACAGAATCGTTGGCGCTGTTCCAAAAGACCAGATTATGAAAAGAATTCAAAAATTTATGTAGTGGCTCAAAAATGAAAAACGAGGAATATCGAATCAGACTCGAGAAACTTGAAGAGGAACTTGCAGAACTGGAGGCAAATCGGCCTGCTCATTCGTCCAAGCCTTCTCTCGAGATGAGAATTGATGAATTGCGTGATGAAATAGCCATCCTAAAAAAGAAGCTAGAAGGAAAATAGCAGCCATCAATTTTTTTTGGTGCTGATGAAATTCTTGTGTTGCGTAGAACAACTGTTATAACGGCGCAACATCATTTTTCATTTGATGAAGGATTTGGAAACAGATGTTGGAATCATAGGATGCGGACCCGCTGGACTGCAAGCTGCCATCCATGCAGCGAGGAGCAAAGTGAAGGTTGTGGTCATTGGTCATCCAGAGAGAAGCGCGCTGATGAAGTCAAGAGTTGAGAATTATCTCGGAATCGAAT
>JANHAK010000130.1 GCA_024464195.1 Methanomassiliicoccales archaeon
ATGGTCCGAATGGTTGAACCTCATCATCCAACACAATTTTACCAGATGGTGGTTTTTCAAATTTAGCCTCCACACCGATTGGATTGATCGCAAGAGCAAGTTCCCTTGTTTGATCAACGATTCTTGCAGGCGAAATTGTATCTGTGACATCGATCCCATATTTTCCCCTCACAAGGGAAAATCGAAAATCAACAATTTCATCGATAGTTTTTCCAACCCATAGCTCGGGTGTATCCATGATCGATGTATCGCCGAATAATGGAGGGACAAGAGGCCCAATGTCAACTTTTGGATATCCATATCGACCGACAAATACTCCAGGCGGTGAGTCACCGAATAAATCGAGACCGTCGATGAGCCTCCTGGTTCTTGCGTGAGAGTAGAATTTGATCATCAATGGGCATCGCTCTTTTCCGCAGAGCAATTTTGATCCTTTACACAATACACAGAGAGATCCTGATGTTTTTTTTCCAATGGAAAAAACTGGATCATCGAATAGGCTTGGCAAAACAAGTTTTTGCCCAATCATGAATACTCGCTAATTAACTCACATCCGACTTATTTTACTCTTACGACGGGGTTTATGAAAATTGTTCAAATATTGACTCAACCAGCTAATGAGAGAACGAAATAATCACCTTTCTGACTGAAGGAATGACCTTTGAACATTCTGATATTTGCCCCCTTAATTACATAACCATTCGTTGCCATTTTCTTGTAAATCAGGCTATTAACTACGGGAAATCTTGCAAAAACCCTTTTCTTACCAGATATGAATGACTCGTTTTCACACGCTCTAAGGAGCGCATCAAAACCCTTTTCCGACTCAAAATGATCTGGGTCAACAAGAATAAGTCTAATTGATGCATAGTCGCCCTCCTCCTCTTTCAAATACGTGTGGAGCAAAGCGAAACCGAGTATCCGTCTTCCCATACGCCAAACAAAAATTGAACCTAGTTTCTTTTCGACGATCATTTTGATATCCTTAAACGGGTCGAGTCCAGTGAAAATTTTTGATCCAATCGTCAACACCGCTTCTTTAAGGATCATCGGATCTTTTCTGACCTCTTCAATTTTTTCATCCTCTCGCAACTCCAGTGATTGCTTTCCAAGGGTTGGTTTTTCGGCGATAAGGGTTAAAGCATCTGGTCGATATCCCTGGGACAAATAAAAATGAAGATTCTTCGGGATATGCGACATCGTTTCAACACCAATAACCTCGCAGCCAGAGCTTCTAAGAAAGTTCTCACATTCCGAGAGCAAGGCGCGCCCAATCCCGCGATTCTGGAATTCCGGCAAAACTTCAATTGGGCCGACCCATCCCATTCTACCCCATGCATGCGAATAGGCTGCGCCGACAATTCCTCCACAAACGTCAGCAACAAAGCATCCGTGTGGCTCCTTCCAAACATAAGCTTCGATGATCTTTTTGGATCTCATTGGGTAAATGATTCTTCGTCCTACATCTCTTGTTGCCATATCGGACCACGAATCTTGTGCTATCTTCCTTGCCTCTTCAACATCCTCTGATCTCATCTCTCGAATTCTGACTTTCTCTTTTCTCAGGGACCAGCCTAACATACTAAATTATGTCTCCATGTCTGTGTGGTTTTGCGAGATTTCATCCGATCGATCGATAATCGGCATTCATTTCATTAAAACATTATCGATCTGATCCTTCGCTCCTCAAACGCCTTGACCGGAGGCTGATCAGAGCAGCAGTCGCACCAGCTCCAACTCCGTTGTCGATATTGACAACAACCAACCCAGGGGAGCATGTCTGTAGCATTGAAAGAAGTGCTGCCTGACCTCTTCCGCCCATCCCATAGCCAATTGAGGTAGGAACACCGATTACAGGAACATCGCTGAGACTTGAAACGACAGAAGCAAGAGCTCCTTCCATTCCTGCGACAACGACAATCGCATCGCAACCATTTTTCAACATCGATTCTAATGGATCAACAAAACGGTGAAATGCGGCAATTCCGACATCATACGCAGTCATGACTTGACATCCCATCACCTCAGCTACGATCCGAGCCTCCTCGGCGACAGAAATATCGGACGTTCCTGCAGCGAGTATTCCTATTAACCCTTCTCTTGCGCAGGGTCCAATTCGATCAATTACAATCATTCTTGCTCTTTCTTCCCATTTAACTCCTTCTGATCCTATTGCATCGACGACTGCATCAAAGTGTGATCTAGAAGCCCTCGAGACAATGATGATCCTTTTGTTTTCCATCACCTTGCGAATAATCTCCGATACAATCTCGGGAGGTTTACTTTCACCCAAAATGATCTCTGGAATACCGCGACGTGCTTCACGTGCATGATCGAAGATAGTGTGATCGCCAATTCGCTCAAGAAAATCCAATTTGAGTAGTTTCTCTGCCTCCTCGATACCGATTTCCCCTTTGCTGAATTGTGCCAGTATTTCACGAATTTTCATCATTGTCATTATCCCCGAATATCTTTTTTTTCTTTTCTATCGAGAGAATGTCTCATTCTGACCTATTTGAAAGATCCAAGGAGAATCCAATCTACTGACGGATGGATCATCAACAACGTTCATATTTAATTAACGTTTTTTAACTATCGTGACGGACAAAGAAGCTAAGCTCAAGTTATTAAGAGAAACACTCGAAAGAATGGAAAGCGTTGCAGTCGCTTTCTCGGGCGGGGTCGATAGCACATTTCTACTAAAGGTTGCATCGGAGGTGCTTGGTGATCGTGTGCTGGCGATTACGAACATCTCACCGCTCACCCCTTCGTACGACCAGAAAAGTGTTGTTAGAATGGCAGAGAAACTTGGAGTGAGACTCAAGATAATTGATGTCGATCCGCTCAATGACCCCCAATTCGTTTCAAATCCCGTTGATCGTTGCTACATCTGCAAACGCAATCTGTTCAAAACCCTCCAGAGAATAGCTCAAGAAGAGGGATTCTCAACGGTGATCGATGGCAACAATGCGGACGATGTCGTATCCCACAAATGGGGGATGAAAGCAGCAAATGAACTCGGTGTCAGGAGCCCATTGGCAGAAGTTGGATTGACGAAAGAGGAGATAAGAGCGATCTCTCGGGAAATGGGATTGACCACTGCTGATAAGCCCTCAAACGCGTGCCTCGCAACAAGAATTCCCTTTAACGAACGAATCACTCTTGAGAAACTCAGAATGATCGATGACGCAGAAAATTTTATCAGGGATATTGGGGTCAGACAGGTGCGCGTTAGGCATCATGATCTGGTAGCACGGATTGAAGTTGAATCGGATGATATGGAGATCATTCTTAGGAGGAGAATTGAGGTGATAAGGAGATTAAAGGAACTTGGATTTGCTGTTGTAGTTTTGGACTTGGAAGGATTCAGGAGCGGTAGTCTATCTCTCTTCCTCGACTACCAAATGGATTCACATAATTGATCTAGAGATCTAAAATACAACTGGCTTTTTCTTCATACAGATTCGAATAATCTATAATATGAATTCAATTCTCTCAAGCCACGACGTACTATGCCTGTCTTTCTGTATTACAGGTCGATAAATTCTTACATATCATCAATTAGGTGTAAGATCTCAGGAGATGCGCTTTCAAATTCACATGAGATTCTTTGATTTGATTCTCGAAACTCTGATTTCGAGTCGCTTTGGATCACTTTCTTGGTGCTGATTGAAAAATTAATCAGTCGATTTTGTAAAACGTACTGATTCGACAAGCGCAGCTGGGGTAAGGGTCGGTATATCGACCTCCCACCATTTGACCCATTTTCTTTCGCGCGATAGCTCTCGCACATTTTTTAGAATTCGCAAAATATTATCACTGATCCTCAATTCTCTTACGGCTTTATAAATCTCTCCTTTTCTAATCAGGAACATGGCATCTCTCGGAATTGTTGAGAAGTCTCCAGTCTTATAATTTTGATACCTTAGATACCAATCATTTGTCAAGTATAAACCAGTATCAATCGAGCTGATCAATTTTTCGATATTTGAGTTACCCTGTTCAACGATCAAGTTGAAGGGACGAGGTACAATTAGGCCTGCATTGGCTGTGCTTTCTGTATTGAATTTCTTGGCAGTTGTACTATTATGCAGGTAATTCCTAAGAACGCCTTTTTCTATGATTGGTGTTCGCCTGGTTGGCATCCCTTCCGCATCAAATGGAAATGCACCATAGGTTCCCGCGACAGATGGATCATCAGATATGCTGACGATTTCTGATGCGACCGTATCACCAATCTTATCACCGAGAAACGATATGCCCGCATCTACATAGAATGCCGATGCGAATCTTCCAACTTGGCTTGCGAGATCCGCGAAAACCAGGGGACCAAGAATTGCAGTGAATTCTCCGGGATTCCCTTGTATAGGATTCATCGATAGTTTAGCCAATG
>JANHAK010000005.1 GCA_024464195.1 Methanomassiliicoccales archaeon
GATGGGAACTCATGAAAGCGATTAGAAAATTCAACAAACTGTTCTTAATGATCTCATTCTTTGGACTTGTAAAGATGTCATTCTGTCACAAGTCCTCTTGGTTTAATTAAATCTTAACCAACCAATTGCAAGTCAGACACGGGAATCATTTTATGTTTATTAGTAATATATTTCCGTGTGAGTTATCAATCATTTCTCGAATTGAGATTCATCGCTGAAAGAATCAGGAACAGAATCGTGACCTCTCTCACGCTTTCTAAGGCGAGCTGGACACCCAAATTGATTGAAACGATTCCTGGTAAGAGGTTCCTCGTTTTAGCTCCCCATCCGGACGATGATGCAATTGGTTGCGGAGGTACGATTTCAAAACTTGTGGAATCGCAAAAAGAGGTCAGGATTTGTTATTTGTCAATCCAATCAGTGGAAGGAATTAGGGAATCGGAAAGAATGAATGAGATTGAGAATTCACTCAAAGAAATGGGTGTGAGCGATTATAAATTTCTGGCAAAAAAATTTCCATCCCTTGACGATGTTTCAAGAATCATAATTAAAGAAATCTCAAATTATGAACCGCACGCGGTGTTTGTACCCTCGCCTGTCGAGAACAACGACGTTCACCTCAAGACTTTTTATTCATACTTACGCTCTGCTAAGACCGCTAGGAATTTGAGATTTGATTGGCTAACAGTCCTATATGAAATTTGGAACCCATTGATCCCCAACGTCGTTATTGATATTACAAGATACATGCCTCAGAAGATTCAGGCGATCGAGGCACATAAGAGCCAGTTGGCTCACCTCGATTTTACCAGACTTGCAAAAGGACTCAACTGTTATCGCTCAGCAACCGTCTCAATGAATGGATACGCAGAAGCATTCATACTTCTTCCTAGAGGGGATTTTGTGAGACTCTTTATGAAACGAGGCTAAAATAACGAAAGAAAGTTACAGATTTGCGCGAAATCTTCATTTCAACTTCGTTCTCACATTCCTCAAAATGCCCTTAATCAATCGTTTCCTCTCCTTGCTGACACCGATTAATTCCCGATCAATTGCACCAAGTCGATATTTATATGGCTCCGCTCCGCGCAATAAATCGACTTCAAGCAACCCCTTGTCATGGCACATTTTGATTACACAATCGAGCAGGAGTGTTCCTGGTGAATAAATCGCATATCGGGGATCAAATGCTGAAAGATAACATAAATAGCGTCTGTTATACTCGAAGCCCAATCCAATTGCGAACGGTTCTCCTTTTTCTTCGAGAGAATGAACAGAGGCCCACCCTTTTTCGGCAAGCGCCTCGAAAGCAGATTTAATAAATTCAGCCATTCCCGGAATTTCAGTAACGCTTTTCTCGCGTCTCATATCCCACCTTGCCTTCATTAGGTAAATGAAAGCATCGATGTATTCACAGACAGTGTCGGTGTTCTTGTTCACCTTAAATTCGCAGGTATGATTTTCTTTGAGTCTGCGCCAGTACCTTAATAAGTTGTGTCGATGCTTGTGTTCCAGATTTCTAAGGAATTCATCGTATGACGACTTAACGGGAATATACGGCGAAACTTCTGTCGAGATGTTACAATCCTTAAATTCCGTAAGCACGCATTCTGCCGTCGGCGATCCCTTTCGCATGTTCCTAATATTGATGCTATCCCAGTCTCCTAGTTGGTGAACATAACTCCATACGCACTGATGCACATCAGTCCTTCCCCTTTCTGAAATGATAGCGCTGAGATCCGACGCATCGCTAGCAATGAACTCAATAACCTTCCAAGGAGGCACTTTGCCAACTCTAGAAATCATCAGTGGCGCGTATCCCACTACCGTAGGTCCGTCAGTTACCTCGAGCAAAACCATTTTCCTTCCTTCACCGAAAAATTTCCACCAGGTAAGAATCCACTCGGTTCTGAGAAAGACCTCATCTTCCCCGCTCGTTGCCAATATTCGATTCCAATCCTCTTTGATATCGGTCAACTGTGATGAGCTCGTGATTTCGTTCACGCGCAGTGACATTCAGCTCGCATATAGGTATGATTCGAATATTTAGCGTTCTCGACCCATTGAATCATCGTATCTCGAATTAACACAGGGATCAATCTGGAAAAGACCGCAAATAATAAGAACGACAATCCGATTACAATAGCGGGTGACCTGATGAAATTACTACGTGTGGGTAAGGTGAAGCAGGTTTACGAGGTGGATGAGAACACGCTTGAATTCGTCTTCACTGACAATATTTCTGTCTTTGATAAAATCATACCCACACAGATTCCCTATAAAGGAGAAACTCTCTGTAGGACTGCGGTCTTCTGGTTTCAGGTCCTCAAGAAAAATGGCATTAGAACACATTTCAAGGAATTCGTGCCACCGAATCGTATGAGGGTTAGGAAGGTTGATGTGATCAGCGATTACAGCAAATTAAATTGCAACTCCACTAATTATTTGATTCCTCTTGAATTCATCAGCCGGAGTTATGTCGCCGGGTCTCTTTATGACAGAATCAGATCTGGAAAAATTGTTCCTGAAGAACTTGGTTTCCCACCAAATCACAATGTGAGCTACGGCGAAAAACTTCCAAAGCCTTATTTTGAGGTGACGACAAAGCTTGAAAAATATGATAGAGAGCTTTCGAGAAAAGAAGCGCTGGATATTTCTGGCTTGACGGAAGAGGAATTCGAAAGGATACTCGAAATCATCACGAAGATTGATGAGATCATCGCCGCGGAAGCCGAAGAGCGTATGCTGATTCATGTCGACGGCAAGAAGGAATTTGCGTTTGATGAAAAGAGAAGACTCATGGTTGTTGACACATTCGGCACCGCCGATGAAGACAGATGGTGGGATCAGGATGCATATGCCGTCGGAAAGTTCATCGAGCTCAGCAAAGAAGCTGTTCGACAATATTACAGGGAGATTGGATACTACGATAAACTCATGGAAGCTCGCAGAAAGGGGCTTCCGGAGCCTGATATCCCACCGCTTCCGAAAAACAAGATTGAGGAAATCAGCGATCTGTACATCGAGATGTTCGAAAAGATCACCGGAGAAAGCTTCCGCTGATCTTATTTTTTCACTTATTTGAATGGGATGCTTCGAATTACTTCTTTGAATCTTTTGATTACCAGCGAGAACGGAGACCGAAATCCTTATCATGAATCGGCAAAATTGTATACGGATCGTCGGAGTTGATTACGTGAAAGTGAAGATCAAGTTCTTTGCATCATATAGAGAAATCGTCGGGAAACATGAAATCACGATGGATTTGAAGCAGGGTACGAAACTTTCAGACCTTATTGAGGACTTGAAGTGTCGCTATCCTAGACTTCAGGGATTCACAGATCCTATTGTAACTTCAGTTAACAAGAAATACGCAAGGGATGATGTGATCCTTAACGACGGAGATGAAATTGCACTGTTACCCCCTGTGAGTGGAGGTTGAAGGAGCTGATTAAATGATTATTATTTCGAGAAATGATTTTTCCGTTGGTGATGTTCTAAGTAAAATTCGAACAAGTAAAACTGGCGCAATCGTGAGTTTTGTCGGCGTCGTGAGAGGTGAGGAGAAGGGCAAGAAGTTGGTGAAAATGGAGATTGAGGCGTACGAGGAAATGGCTGAAAAGGAACTCATCAAATTGAAGGATCATGCACTGAAAAAATTTGACGTCCAGGAAATCATCATCTGGCACAGGGTTGGCACTCTCTTTCCAGGAGACAATATCGTTTTGATTGCTGTTTCGAGTGCTCACAGGAAAGATGCTTTTGCGGCTACACAATTCCTCATCGATGAACTCAAAAAAGTTGTACCATTGTGGAAGAAAGAGGTTTACGAGGATGGCGAAGAATGGGTGGAGGAAAAGAAATGAATGGAATGGTGGACATTAGTGGAAAACCGATCGTTAAGAGGAAGGCAATTGCATCTGGTAGAATTATCCTTGGGAAAAAATCACTTGACGCAATTGAAGCTGGTAGGGTCAAGAAGGGGAATGTCTTCGAGGCAGCAAAAATCTCCGCAATCCAGTCTGTTAAAGCAACCTGGCAAATTATCCCATATTGTCATCCAATCCCTATTGAGTCAGTCTCGGTCAACTTCGATCTCCGCGATGACTCAGTTTTTTGTTCCGTTGAGGTTGCAGCAAGCTATAAGACTGGTGTCGAAATGGAGGCACTGGTGGGTGTTACAAGTAGTCTCCTAACCATATGGGATATGGTCAAGTATCTTGAAAAGGATGAAAGAGGCGAATACCCAATTACACGAATTACCGATATACAAGTTGTGTCAAAAGAAAAGGAGGAATGACCAGTGGGTTATGAAGATCATGCAAAACATGCAGTGTCGAACGTTCCGTGTGCAGTCATCACTGTCAGCGATACGAGAACTTGCGATACAGATGAATCCGGGAAAATCATCATGATGATGCTACAGTCTGGAGGTCATCGTGTCACAGATTACAGAATAGTCAAGGACAACATCAGTGAAATTAAGAGTGCAATTACTGCGGATCTGGAAAATGATGATGTAAAGGTCATCATTATTAACGGTGGTACCGGACTTTCAAAAAGGGACGTGACGATAGAGGCTGTCTGTCCCTTCCTTGAAAAAAGGATCGAAGGATTTGGTGAACTCTTCAGATATATCAGTTATTTGGAAATTGGGAGCGCGGCGATGATGAGCAGGGCTATCGGTGGCGTTGCTTTTAGAAAGATTATTCTGTGTGTTCCGGGCTCCCCTCATGCTGTGAAGTTGGCAATGGAAAAGTTGATTTTGCCTCAGCTGGGCCATATGGTATGGGAGGTAGATCGGTGAAACCGCTTGCATCACTGATCCCACTCGATGAGGCAAAAAAGCTCGTTGACGAAAACGTGCAACCGATCAAAAGAAAGGAGCATGTCCCCCTTTCCGACCTCCTTTTCAGAATACTCGCTGAGGATGTTGTTTCTGGAATCGATGTTCCTCCCTACGATCGCTCCGCCATGGATGGTTACGCCGTCAGGGCTGTAGATACTTTCAGTGCAGGAAAGTTTGAACCCGTTGAGCTCAGGTGCGTAGGTGTTGTGCACGCTGGCGAAGTTCCGAGCAAGAAAATTGGGCCTGGTGAATGCATGCAGATAGCGACGGGAGCGATGGTTCCCGAAGGCGCAGATGCGGTCGTAATGGTTGAGAATACTGAGCGAATTGACGATGTTGTACAGATCTTTCGCGCTGTTCCGCCAGGCTCGAATATTTCAAAGAAAGGAGAGGATATCAGAGCCGGTACGGTTGTTCTGAGAAAAGGGGAATTATTAACGCCTGCAAAAGTCGGCGTCATCGCAGCTCTTGGGATGAGTGAAGCTACGGTTTATGCAAAGCCAAAGGTCTTGATTGTCCCAACGGGGAATGAGGTCGCTGAGGTGGGAAAACCACTCAATCCTGGGCAAGTCTATGACATCAATTCGCACACACTCTCTTCGATTCTCCTCGAAAACGGGTGCGTGCCAGTCGCACATTCTATCGTTGAAGACGTGGCGGAAGAATTAAAATCTGTTCTCAAAAAGGCAAATGATTACGATATGGTTGTCCTTTCCGGCGGGAGTTCAGCCGGTGAAAGGGATGTACTCGAACAAGTCATTTCGGAGCTTGGAAGAGTAATCTTTCATGGTGTGCAGATAAAACCAGGTAAGCCTACGCTCTTCGGGTTGATCGGAAATACGCCAGTTTTCGGAATGCCTGGATATCCCACAGCTTGCTTGACGAATGGATACGTTTTTCTGCTTCCTGCTGCGAGAAAAATGGCCCGTTTGCCGAAAAGGCAGGAAGTCATCGGCACATTTCCGATGGCAAAAAAATACGCCGCCACACTTGGAAGGCATCAATTTCTGACCGTACGTGTCATCGATGGGGAAGTTTATCCGGCTTTCAAGGAGTCGGGGGCCATTACGAGCATTGCGCATGCCGATGGATGGATTGAGATTCCTCCGAATGTTGACATCGTGGAGAAGGGGACGAATGTCGAAGTACATTTCTTTTAAAGATGACTGAATCGGGCTTGGGAGATCAGGCAATCTCAACCTCAACAAGTCTGTTTCCTTCGGGACAGTTGATTTCTCCGATAATCTTGGTGATCTTACATTTGCTGTTTTTTTCCATTCCAATAGGATGGCAGATGCGGTAACGATCGCAGCCAATATTGAGACATTTGATCTCCTCGAGTGTGACGACTGAACCCTCGAGTGCGTATTTCTGTATCACAGCGCATCGAACTGGAATCTTTTCCACTTCCACGACCCTAACTCCGTCCTCGTGAATTCTGCATTCGTGATGCACGTCTCTCAGTGCGGTGATTCTGTACACACCACCTGCGTCCAGATTGAAGCAAACAGCCTTCAATTTACACTCACGGCAGTCCGTTAGAGGTCCTCTATATGCGAATTCAGCCCCTTCTTTTGCCTGGCGTTCTCCGATTAACGTCACTATTACCATCATTTCACCTCCTTTCTTCGATCGTCATATTATGAAAGTCAGATGACACCTGTGATCGTAGCAAGCCTTTCGGCAGCTTCCCGCGTCAAACCCGAAGTCCCAAGAATCGTGAATCGGTCGGGTCTGATTTTATGAGCTGTGACGAGTGCTTCGATGATTTGATCGCTCGTCACGCCGAGCTGCGAAGCATTTGTCGGTGCGCCGATCTTTGCTAACGCGTTCTTTATTCTCATCCAGTCCCCACCATGGAGATACATCATCATAATGCAACCGACGCCGCATTGTTCACCGTGGAGCGCTCTGCCCGGTGCAATTAAGTCTAATGCGTGAGAAAACATGTGTTCAGACCCGCTTGTTGGTCTCGAACTCCCGGCAACACTCATCGAGATCCCTGATATAATGATTGGTCTAATCGCAATCCAAACACTTTCTTCGAGGTTCGGTCTTATCAGATCAGCATTTTCAATGAGTGTTTGTGCTGTGTAGCTTGCGAGTGCATAAGCAGATCTACTGAATTCTTCATTTCGGAGCCTTCTTGCAAATTCCCAATCCATCAAAGCCGTTGAATTGGAAATCACATCCGCACATCCTGAGGCGAGCAACCTGTATGGTGCCTTGAGTATAACTGCAGTGTCCGCGACAACGCCCAGCGGCACTTTTGCTTCAACCGATACTGGACCATTCTTATTGCGGAGAGAAGCCCTTCCAGATGCGATTCCGTCATGTGATGCTGAGGTCGGAATACTGATAAATTCTAAGTTCAGCTCCTTAGCTGCCATTTTTGCCAGGTCGATTTTGCTTCCTCCTCCGATACCGAGGATGAAAGAAGCCTTCACCTCATTGGCAATCGAGACTACTGTTTCGAGGTTCTGCTTGGTTGCCTCGCCAACGATGGCAAATTGAACATCAAAACCTCGATCTACAAGTTGATCGGCTACGGTGTTCCCAGCAATTTTCTTTGTCTTTTCACCAGCTATGATGAGAGCCGTGCCAGCCAGCCCGAAATCTTTGCAGACGTCCGGGACCTGATCAAGGACGCCGTGACCCGCAAGGACATGTCTCGGAAAAATCATAGACCGGGCTTTCGTAAAAAGACCCTCATCCATCCAAGCACCTGAACGAACCCTCATATACACCTTTTTCCTTTTCAATTTATCGGTGAAGTACTCTCTTTTTGAATTACTGGCTGATTTCTATACACGAAGAAAAATTCTCATTTTTGTTGCAATAATTTCAATTGCGAGTCTCATTGTTTTCATCGGTTGCCTTTTTTTCGGGGATATTATCTGGCGCGAATTCATTTACAAATATTTCTGGGGTCCCATTGAATCGGATAAGGCAGGCCATCCCATAAATGGAATCTACGAAGGCTATAATATTTTGAGTACGCTCGTCTACGGAATTCTGCTCGTTCTATCGATCTTCATAATGTACAGGATTTGCGTGCGCTTTGAGATCAAAATCGAAACCACTTTCATCGTTGCTTCGTTGACATTCATTCTTTTCGGTGGGATTTCCCGTGCGCTGGAGGATGCTTGCCTTTACAATGGTACGATCCAGTATCTTTTCATCTCACCAATTATTTATGTATTCATAATTACCCTCTTTTCTCTGACAGTCCTTGCCGGCATTGTTGCCAAGCCAAGAAAGGATGGAATAAAAAAGAAATTTGTCTGCTTGCCTTTTTGCATTTTGATATGCGCCTTTCTCGTACTGCATTTTCTCGCAGTCACTCTCTTTTCCTCAGATTTCAATTTCATACTTCCTCCTTTGTTTCCAATTGTTTTTGCAACTTTCACAATTATTGCGTATTGTATTTTCCTCAGAAAAAAATCTGATACACTGGTACTATCGATCCTATTTGCAGGTCTCTTTCTTGTTCTCTGGTCAACATCATTTGTTGTCGCTTTTTTCTTCTCTCCGGAATGGCAATCGATTGTGATTTCGAGAACAGCACATCCGTTGGAAACGCGTCCCCTTGAGCTCCTCATAATTCCTGCAATTGCGGGTGGGCTAACAGGATGCGTTGCTGCGATCAGGTTTGTTGGCAAGGGCAAAACAGATTTTCTTTCATCGCCCGTGAACCTTATTCTAATCTTTTCGCACCTTCTCGATGGCGTCGCTACCTATCGTGGTATCGATTTTTATGAATACGGAGAAAAGCACGTTCTACCAACATTTCTTATTGAGATTTTTGGGAGTGCAGTAATCATGGTCTTGATTAAACTCGTTCTTGTGATATTAATATTAATTTTGATCGATGTCCTGTTTAAACGGGAATTAATAGCGTACCCTAACTTAGTGAATATCATGAAGTTCGTTCTGATCTTCTTGGGACTCGCTCCGGGAATTAGGGATACGCTGCGGATATCAATGGGTGTGTAGGTCGGAATTTCTGCGGAGGATTGATTCAATCCGATTTCTTGCCTCAACATATGCGATTCCTCTATTCAAATGGCCACCGCGAATCTCAAGGAGAATTGGTAACTTCTCAATCTTTTTCAAAAAATCGAAGCGTATTTTTCCCATACCAATTTGAAGCCCTTCGTCGAATGGCTGGATCGCATCAGACAAATGAACATGCGTGATCGATTCGTTCAATTCCTGAAAATATTGGTTTATCATCTCATTTCCATCATCACTTGTTGACAAGTATGCGTGAGATGTGTCAAGTACTAGGCCGTCCACGCAATTCCTGATTGCATCGTATTCTTTTTTTGTAAGAAGAATATTGCAATGCAATAAATTGTTACCAAAATGGTAGAATTTCGGCATATTTTCAATCCACTTTTTGCCCTCAATCAACTCAAGCGATTTCTTGAGCTTTTCAATTATTCTTTGGCGATTCGTAATCACATATGGCAAGACACCGCCGGGATGGATGACTGTCGGCAAGCCATATGAGTCGGCGATTTCGCATATTTCATTGATTCTCAAGACACAAAATCCTCTAAACTCATCGTCCTCGTTTGCAAGATCGATAAGCATCTTTTTGTTTGAAAAATGTATCAATTCAGGTGCATGAACAACTTCACACATTTCCTCGGTTGAAAGAAATCGGTCGATTGCTTCCTTCCCGTCTCCATCACGGATTAGAAGTTCGGTGAAATCCCATTGTTGTCGCTTAAATTCGTTCGCATCTTCGATTGTAACCATTATCCCAAAGCGCATTTGTCCCTCTCTTCTTCATAATTAAATGATTGATGTTAGAAAAATGTTAGAAGAAATTGATAACATTTCTCGTGATGTGCCGCAACAAATTCTAAAAACTAAAAGAGGTCTGGGAAGGTTGGTAGCAGAATATAAAACTCTTACTACTCAGGAGGAGAATTGGGGGTGATCCTTCCCGAAACCTCTTGGAGAGAGGAGAAAATAATGGTTCTATTTAATCATTTCGATTCAATAAACGATTTTTGAGTCATTTTTGAATCGAATGATTGCGCGAATTTGATAAGTTTGTTTTTCTCATCTTGAATAATCGCGGACAAGTTTGGAACTCGCTAAATATCGCGTTCAATATCGAAGCACCTCCTTCTCAATTTTTCATTCTTAGCTATTATCATTGCAATTCGTAATTATCTATTGTTCAAAATAATCATTGGCGGGAAAAAACAATTTTCCAATTGGGGTAAGGAATCATCAAATATTGATTGAAAAATCAAGATTTACTGAAAAAGGTAATTAAAGAAAAAATATATTTAATATTAAAAGATTAATTAAGGTGATTCAGTTGCGCCGCATACCCAAGCCGATGAGAATCTTAATGGTCGACGACAACATCGAGCATCTTTCTCTCTGTTCGGAATATCTGCCAAAGGATGAATTCATTCTTGACAAGGCGCTCAATGCAGCGGAAGCGATGAAGAAAATCAGTGAAAACGGCTACGATCTTATTATCCTCGACTATTCCCTTCCAGATGTGGATGGGTTGGAACTTCTTAAGAAAATAAAATCTATGGGAATCAAGATACCAATCATTTTCACAACCGCTTTTGATGATCCACGTATCAGCTTCGAAGCGATGAAAAATGGTGTTGAAGACTATGTTGTTAAGACTTTTGAATATTATAAGATGCTCAAAGACAGAATCATCGATATATTTCAATCTGATTAATTCATTGATCATTTCGTTTGGCTGGATTGAGCTTATGTAAGAACATCAATCATCAGATTTCATTGCAGGAGGCAATTGCTTGATTAAAGTTGTTGGCTTGATGGGAAGCCCGAGAATTGGAGGAAATTCTGATATGCTTCTCGATGCGGCGCTGGCCGGTGCTATGGAAGCTGGTGGAAGTGTTGAGAAGATCATTGTTGAAAAACTCGATCTTCATGGGTGCAGGGAATGTGATAGCTGTATGAACGCTGGTACTTGTAAGTTTCGTGATGATATGGAATTGATCTATAAATTGATCGATGAACTCGATGTGATGATTATCTCTTCTCCAGTCTTCTTTTCGGGCGTTCCAGGGCAGTTGAAGATGTTGATCGATCGATGCCAGTGTATCTGGGCGAGGAAATTTATTAATGGAGAAAAAATTGGTGGAGGAAAGAAAAGGGTCGGCGGGATCCTGCTAGTTGGAGGGCGAGAGCGAACACACTTCGATAGTTTAATTCTCACTTTTAAAACGTTTTTTATTTCAATAGATGTCGAATTGATGAGTCAATTGACGTTCGCCAGTATTGATAAGAAAGCAGCGATTCTCGACCACCCGTCGGCGTTAAAAGATGCGAAAGAACTCGGTTCGAAACTTGTAAATCTTGTCAAGAAGAGAGAATAATTCTTTTGCCTTTTTGATTTCTGTTAACACACGAATAACTCAATGAGTTTTGCGCCAGGAATAAATATTATTGGTCATATTTGTAACGTGATCTTATGGTTGTCATCAGTGTTTCGATTTCGGCGAAGGAACTCCGGGAGTTTGATGAGGTTGCTAGGAAGCTTGGTTTTACAAGCAGATCGGATGCGGTCAGATCCGCTCTGCATAAGTTTGTATCGCTGAGCAAGTTGGTAGAAGGAAGCGAGGGTGAAGGATTTTATCTGGTCTCTCTTGCTTACGAGAAAAAGAAGAAGCATCAGGTCGCAGACATTATACATAAACACTCCGAGATGATCAAAAGTTCATTGCACAGTCATTTCAACGATCGTTGTGTAGAGCAAATCATCGCAGTCGGAGAATACTCGAAACTGCGGTCCTTTACCGAGGAGCTATCATCTTTGAAAGACGTGAGATATTCGATAAGTATCGTTTGAAATTCTGATGGCGAGGAATTTTAGAGGTGTATCCCATCTGTTTAATAAATTCTGATTCAATTCTTAGCAAAACAAAAAAATGTTAAAGATGAGTTAAACCCAGGTTGTGGAAGACTCTCAGCGATTGGTCTGTCGAATAGACGGAATGGATTGCATTGAATGCGCTAAGAAAATTGAGAAATCAGTTAAGGATATTGAAGGCGTTAGGCACGTTCGTGTTTCCTACACTTTGGGTAAAATGTCGGTGGAAGTTGAAAAGGGTAAAGTTTCAATAGATCAGCTGAGAAAGTCTGTTGGATTATTAGGATACAAGCTTGAGCCTCTCGAGCAAGATACATACGAGGAATTTTTTACATTCAAGAATAGAAAACTCGTTGCGACAGTCGTATCAGGTATTTTTCTATCTCTTGGTATTTTGACAGAAGTCGCTTTTGACCTATTCGATCTTTCTCTTTTGTTTTATGGAATTGCAATTCTTGTTGGCGGATACTATATCGCCCGCAGGGGTTTAGCGGCAATCCTCGAAAAGTACCTTGATATTAACATGCTCATGATCATCGCTGTTGGAGGATCAATCGCGATAGGCTCATATTCGGAAGGTGCTGCCATTGTTTTCCTTTTTTCTATGGCCGAAATGCTTGAATCCTTTTCTATTGTCCGCACGAGAAAATCGATTTACGAACTAATGGATTTTGCACCAAACCGTGCACTCGTTCGTAGAGGAGGCAAAGAAGAGTATTATGATGTCAACGATGTTGCGATTGGTGACATTGTAGTCATTAAACCAGGGGAAAGAATTCCGATCGATGGTATCGTGATTTCGGGAAGTTCATCAGTTGATGAGGCACCAGTGACAGGCGAGTCAATGCCCGTAACGAAAAAACCAGGTGATCAGGTCTTCGCAGGGACGTTAAATACAACGGGCTTTCTTGAAATTGAAGTCACAAAGAGATTCAGGGACACAGTCATTTCTAGAATCGTACAACTTGTTGAGGAAGCGGAAAGTGAAAAAGCTCCAACCGAGCGATTCATTGACAGATTTGCGAAGTATTATACTCCATTTATTGTCCTCATCGCTGTCCTAACAGTTCTCATTCCCCCCTTGGCTTTTAACGAACCATTCAATATCTGGTTTTATAGGGGGCTCGTTCTCCTTGTCATCTCATGTCCGTGTGCCCTCGTGATTTCGACACCAGTTACCGTTGTCTCGGCAATCACGGGCGCAACGAGGCGTGGTGTTCTTTTTAAAGGTGGGATTTATCTTGAGAGGATGGGACAGATATCTGTGATCGCATTTGACAAGACAGGGACGATTACAAAAGGAAAGCCTGAGGTCGATGAGATTATCGCATTCGGAAGTTATTCGAAATATGAAGTGCTGAAACTCGCAGCTTCTGCAGAAAACCGATCAGAACACCATCTCGCACGTGCGGTGATTGCAAAGGCGGAGGAGCTGAGAATTGGGATTAAGGAAATCGAGGCGTTTGAATCCATATTAGGTAAGGGTGTGATTGCCGTAATCGCGGGGAACAGAATTTTCTGTGGAAGCCCTGAATTTTTCATCGAGCAAGGAATCGATCTTTCGATCTACAAAGATCTCATCGAAAGAAAGAATGCTGAGGGTAAGACCGTGATCGTTGTTGGAACGGAAAGGGAAGCGATTGGTTTGTTGACAATACGCGACACGGTAAAACCCGAAGCCCGCGAAGTTGTTCGTGAACTGAGGAATCTCGGGATAAAAAAAATTGTGATGTTAACTGGGGATAGCGAAAAGGTCGCAGCGAAGGTTGCTGAGGAATTGCAGCTTGACGAGTACAAAGCGCGCTTGCTTCCAGAAGAAAAAGTCAAGGCGATTGAGGACTACCAGAAAGAATATGGCTCTGTCATCATGGTTGGCGATGGCGTTAATGACGCACCTGCGCTTGCAAAGGCCGAAATCGGGGTAGCAATGGGCGCTGCAGGGACAGATGTCGCGTTGGAAGCGGCTGATGTTGCTCTCTTAGGGGATGACCTGAGGGCGTTGTCATTTGGTATAAAGTTGAGCAGACGTGCTTCAAGAGTAATCAAGCAAAATATCTCTATTTCTCTCGCGGTTAAGTCCATTTTTTTTGTCCTCGCTTTTCCTGGATTCATTACACTTTGGCTTGCAATACTAATCGGTGATCTGGGTACTTCATTTACCGTTATCTCTAACGCGATGAGACTCGTGCGTTGAAGAAGCGATCTGGTTGATCAATTGCATATCAATTCTTAATCTAGCAATTTCATATACATCTCACAAGAAATCACTTTAAAGCGAATGTGATTATATCTCATTTCATATGATTCTTGAATTCTCCAATTGTTGGTTCAATTTGAATTCGGGTCAAGTCTACCGATGTCAAAGTATTGGACAAAACTTGATTGAGACGAAATAGTGGTGGTATCGAGATCGGTAATCATGAAATACCCAAGATGACAATTGACATATTGTAAATAATGGTAGGGTTATCTCCGTGACAGGGAGTCGATGGACGTCTGCTTTGACTGGGACAGTTATTTCGACGGTCATCTTAATGGTATGTCTTATTGCTAGCGCCAATTTCTTGACTACATATGCTGATGCCTATGATGTTAAATTGTCAGGTGTTCCCTCGGCCTTTCAGCTTGATCGGGAGAGCAGTTTCCTAATTATTATTGATCTTGAAGGGGAGGATGGAATTCAATTTGAAAAGATCATAATTAGCATCTATGATATCAAAAATGAACTTGTTGTCGTAGGTAGCTTTGCTCCAGATGGAGAAATTATTGAATCTGGAAATTTCCTTGTCTCCGTTGAATTAATTAACGGTAATGCATCAGGAACCAATGTAACCTGCAGCAATCATGAAATCTGCTATCTTGTCACAGTTTATTTCTCATCTAATGACTGTGGTTATAGCTACGGGAATGAGTTACGCGTCGTGGTTTTCAGAGGTGAAGGGCTTGTACCTCTTCAAACTTCTTTTGCACCCTTTGATATAGGAATTCCTCCGCCTTGGGCAACGATCATCAGTGTGGTTGTGATCGTTGATGTTGCATTGATGATCATCATTTATTATTATTTGAGGAGAAGAAAAGGAAATAAACCATCAGTCTGAAATTGAATTTTATAGAAGATTCTCTCTCTATGTACTTCCAAAAACCTTTTCAAATCTGAGGCGGCTTCGAGTTGATTATCTTGTCACGCGATCTCGCAATGAGGAAATGATTAGGCCATGCGTTAGTCAACGGCTGGAACAAAGGATGATGATTTTCCTTGAAAATTTGCGGAATATGTTATTCCTCTTAGGAGGTATCACCGCTAGGGGAGCTGGTCTCCTTATAGGCAATTACAAAGGCGTGTCATGGCGACAATCGAGATAATTAAATGAATTTAGGGTTATTTTTTTCGTTCAATTAAGATTTGTACTTCCTTTTTACAAAAATTAACAAAATAAATTTCTTCGTTCATCTATCATAAGACCTTATGAGAAACTTCCTTGTTCGAAAAACTCGAAACAAATTTGTCATTCTAGAGATTAATCATCAATCGCTAGAATCTCATTCGTCAGACAAGATTTGTGATGCAAGATTTCGGAAGCTTAAAATAAATAGAGAAATGTGCCATATATAAGGCTAATAGGAGTTGATAAAGAATGGCAAAGATCAATAGAGAATTCTTCAGGTATCAATTTAGCAGGAATCAAGACTGGTTGATCAACAGAATCCTTAAACCAGGAGAAAAAGTACTTCATGCATATACAAATTGTCGAATTAAAGATCTCTCTCCTGGCAAAAGTGAAAGAACACCCGTTGGAATTTTTCTGGTCACGGATATGAGGGTTGTTATAATCATTCCCAGATTCTTGAAAGAGTTTGAAATTGAGGAATACCCATACGATCAATTGACATCGGTCGGTCCATGTGAAGATACTAGATATTGGAGCGGATGCGTCGAGCTCGTTGCTGGAAAGGTAAAGAGATTGGTTTATTGGATCAATCCTGCAAAAATGGCTAAATTAATGATCGAAACTATTAATGAACGTATGAAAATGACCAAAAGAGCATAATCCTAATAGCCTTCAAGAATACCATTTTTTTTTATTTTTAATAAAGTACATTTATTAAGAATTTTATAAAAAACTCAATAAATAAGAGAAAGAGTAAAAAAGGGTTTTAGGGGTTTAGATTGTTCCCCAAGCGGACCAGCCAGCCACGAGTGCGCAGCTAGCGAACAACAGGCTGAACAGACCGCAGGCAAATATCAGCCAAACTGCCAGGAACTTTGCAACCGGCCATTTGGTCAGGTTAGCTGCTGCTGTTGCAAACAGCGCAACAACCCATGTGAAGTTCATTACTTGCCAGAAAATGTCCGGCCAGAACATATACTGGCAGAATAGCGCGGTCAACCCCATGTAAAACGCTAGCCATCCCTGACTGCGACCGTCCCATCCGTTGAATGCGTGGAACCCGAAAGATGTCAGCACCAGTCCATAGATTATCGGACACATCAAGAACAGCGCGGCACCAGTAGGCGCAGCAACTGGACCTCCCGATATTATAGAGTTAGACGGTGCGTACACAGCCATGCTGATAAAGACGGTCAACGTCGCAGCGATGCCACCCATGGCAACTACGAAACCCCCGCCCTTTGCGTCAGCTCTCCCTAACACCAGCCATCCGCCGACGAAACAGGAGATGCCGCAAAACCACATGACGAGGGTTATCGGCACCAACATGTTATATACGTCCATTCATTTTCCTCCCTTTGTTTTAGACCCCACTTGTGGAATTATACAAAAAGACACTAATGGAAACTAAATATATAGATTTTTCCAAAAACTAGGAAAGACTGGAATTTATTTATATTAGATCATTGATATCTGTCTATTTATTTTCAAACAATTAAATTGGGATATTATTTTTTCCGATTCATGAATATATGATAAATGCAATAATTATAATGAAGACTAATAACACATGAAAGCTAATAACTCATGAAAAACTAGGCACAGTCACGCCTGAAAAGAGTCTTTGCCATTATTTGGAACATCAATATTAATGGTTACAATTGATCCCTCGAAGATCATATATTAATGTTATTCCTCTTGTAAAATTCGAAAATTTCGCTCTCTCAGAATTTCAATGAAAACATGATTTTTCCATGTGATGTGATCTCAATATTCACTAATAATAATCTTTTATCCATCATCTTTGAGCTTATCTTATTTGTTCTTAAGATTAAAAAATTATTAAAGAATTAAGATTTAATACCAAAAAAGCTCGTTTCTTAATTGTTCATCTTTGATTAGGCTTACCAAATAAATTGCTTGGCTGGGCCTTTCTTATATGTCCAGACGATCATTATCATATTGATGATGCCGATCGCGATCCACAGTGTTGTCCAATTCTCCCTAGGCAACATGTTCTGAATGTCGCCTAGTATTTTAACGTCCCCCCAGTTCAGTATGCCGCCACCAAAGATCATGTACCACCACGTGATGAACATTGAGCAGCATAGGTTGAATTGGTGGACTTTTGCACCGCACTTTCCGTGTATCACGAGACCCCATGTGCTGGCTGTAAACCCGTAAACCCACATACCAATGTTGAAGTCCCATGACACACCATTCCACGCGGCGATCGGAATCAGTATAAACTGTGTTGTTGCACCCCAGAGAGCTGCATCACCCACCGGTCTCCAGTCCCAGCCTTGCGTTGCACAAAGAAACGTTCCTAAAAATAAGAATCCGTATAATGCTGGAACGATCGAGAAAATCGTAGAGATCGGCCCGTTAAATGGATCTGTTGCGAAATGCCAAATCGACATGACGAGTAAAGAAATCGCAGCCGCTAGGGCCCCCATAGCACCAATGCCCTGTTCAGGTATTAACTCTCCTGGTTTGGTCTTTTTTTCCCACCAAGCTGGGTTGGCCCGGACACCACTTGTATAAAAAATCCAGTGGCAGAGACCGTAGACGAGCCCCATCATTCCAAAACCTACGGCATTAAGTCCCACATGTTTCCCCCCAAGCGGCCGTTGGCTCGACCGTCATATACATAGGTTATTTTGTACCCCATGATTTAATGTGGTAATAAACATAGCGAAATTGTTACTTCAGATCATCATGTCTCGAATACAGTAGAAATGCCTAATTGAGTATTAGCCATTAATGATAGGAAATGAGATGTTTCAGTATATAGTTTGAGCAAATTTATCGATCGTAAGAACACTACGCCGTTGTTCACTGTAAAATTTGAAAAAACTCCAATTTAACTTATTGATTCAAGAAAAGACAGCGATTATGATCGAGTGATTTCATGCTTATGGGTCGTGATTATCGCGATCACCACCTATCGGCAATCGCAGCATACTGGCTTTCATAGTATTTCCTGAATTCTCCAGACTTGATCTCTTTCCACCAGCTTTCGTTTTCCCGATACCATTTTATGGTTCTTTCAATCCCTTCATTAAAGTTGTATTTTGGTTTCCAACCGGTGAGATTCCTGATTTTCCTTGTATCCACCGCATGCCTCACTACATGACCAGGTCTATCTGGAACAAAGGCGATGAGCTCTTCTGGTTTTCCCAGTTTCTTCAGTATGATTGAGGCGATTTCCAGCACGCTCTTCTCCTCCCCCGAGCCGATATTAAACACCTCGCCTTCAAATCCATCAGAATGTAGAAGGAGATCGATCGCCTCGCAGTGATCTTTCACAAAAATCCAATCTCTCGTGTTTTTGCCAGTTCCGTAAACTGGAAGTGGTTTGTTCTCAATTGCATTTGTAATGAAAAGTGGAATTAGCTTTTCGGGGTACTGAAATGGACCGTAATTATTCGTGCAGCGTGTGATGATTATGGGAAGTCCGTAGGTGCAGTAATAGGAAAAAACAAGCCTGTCAGCACCAGCCTTGCTTGCAGCGTAGGGACTCTTCGGCATGAGCGCATCGGTTTCTCTTGAAGGAACTTTCACGGCTTCCCCATAAACCTCATCTGTGGAAATATGTATGAATCTCTTCACATGTTGCTTTCTCGCCGCTTCGAGAAGCACATAAGTCCCATATATATCTGTTTTTATAAACTCGTTGGCGGAGGCGATTGAGCGATCGACGTGTGTTTCAGCAGCGAAATGCACGATTGCATCTGATTTTGCAACTAAATCGTTGACGACCCCTTCGTCGCAAATATCTCCCCTCACGAATTTCAAGCGTTGACACGCAATGTCCTCAAGATTACGGGGATTGCCTGCGTAGGTTAATTTATCCAAATTGATGATCTCCATGTCAGGATGCTTTTCGATCATGAATCTGATAAAATTGCTTCCAATAAACCCCATACCGCCAGTGACGAGTATTCGCTTATACATGCCGATAAAAAACAACGCATGTACTTAATCATTTTTTGGATTAGTAAGAAATGTTTCGAGAATTGATGACCGGGGTAAACAGCATCACTTGAGTTCAACTCTATTCAATACATCTGGGTTAACACAACTGAGCGGTTTCCGACCTGTGAGCACTCGCACGATTTCCTCCGCTGCTGTCCTCTTGACTTCTTTGAGCGATCCTTCCGAATAAAAAGATGCATGTGGTGTCAAGACGACATTTTCAAATTTCAGAAGAGGATGATCCGCTGGTGGCGGCTCATCTTCAAGCACGTCCAATGCGGCAAATGCGATAAGCCCTTCCTCCAGCGCTCTTACGAGATCATCGGTCTTGACAACGCCGCCTCGCGATGTGTTGACGAGTACTGCATCCCTCTTCATTAATTTGAATTTCTCATAGCGGATCATGTGTCTTGTTTCTTTCGTTAGGGGTGTATGTATTGAGACTACGTCCGACTCTTTCAAGAGTTTATCGAGGGATACTGGTTCAATGCCAATCTCCCTCATCTTCTCTTCTGGAACGTAGGGGTCAAAAGCAATAATTTTCATTCCAATTGGTTTCACTCGCTCTGCGAGGGCTCTTCCAATTTTTCCAACGGCAATAAGGCCAAGTGTCATTTCGTTAAGTCTGTGAATCGGTCTCCCATCTCTCCAGTCCCAGCTACCTTTTCTGATCGCCCGATCATAAAGCGTGATTTTTCTCAAGGCGCTTAGGATCAGGGCTAAGGTATGATCGGCAACTTCGTCGA
>JANHAK010000131.1 GCA_024464195.1 Methanomassiliicoccales archaeon
CATTCTCATCATAACTCTCGGGGTCCAGTCCGATCAGTTCGAACGAGATCTCAACCTGATCGGTTGACGGTATGCGGTCTAGCTTCCAGGTCAATTTGCTGTTTTCTCTAATCTCTGACGGTTTGGGTAGGATGCTATTCGTATCCAACGACTCAGCGGGGATGACAACGTGAAGAAACAAACTCTGCGTCTTTGGTGTATAATTATAAACTATAATCTTCACCCTATGTCGGTTGTTTTCATAAGTCACGGAGTCTTCTATCCAGACAACGTTCATAATCTTAGTAATCGTTCCTTTCAATGACGGCACTTCTTTCCCGACGATTTTCGAACATTTCTCAGCAATCAGCGGGAGAATCTCCTGGACGATTTCAAACTTAGCGCGAGTCTTCCCCTTCATTTCTTTCTTATGTAGGTGAGTCTTCAGTTTCCTCGCGCACGCCTTCAATGCAAGTTGAATTTCTTCGAGAAATTCTGGAATATTTGCAATCGCTTCCTTTGCTTCAGAGGTAAACGGAATCTTTGTAGATGCGACGTGTACAAGAATAATAGCTGGTCCATATGGAATGCCTTCGCCTCCTCGTTGTTCAAAACCGTATCTTCTCCAGTCCATTGTCTCGATAGCCTTCGTGATTACACATGCACCCTGCTGGTAAAGAAGTGGAACTCGATTTGCGAACCTCAGAATTGTGACTGGTTGATCGCATGGTAAATTCCCACCGTAGACGATTCCGACCTCAACGACGAAGGGATTCCCAGAATAAACTCGAGGCTGCCTAGTCACTGGCGGAGCATAGAATTCCGGTTTATACTCCTCAAGAACATTCTTGAGTCCCTTTCGAATCAGCGTTTCACCGATCGGAGAAAGACAGTCTGTCGGAGGCGATTGAATTCGCACCTGGGACATTGCATCAAGTAGCTGTTTGTACTGCTCGAGTGTCAATTCTTGAGGTTTTGAATCTCCACTCAACCACGCCTTCTCACATATCTCCTTCGCAGCACGATCACTTATCCTGTTGAACTCGTTCTTAAGGAAACTGAGGAGTTTAGTTTCCTTCGTCGATTTTGCCATGTTGATAAGCATACCCAATTCAATACCGTGTGGATGCGGTCGGATTTCGCGAGTTGGCGGTGGGAGTTTGTCCGTTGCCCTTTGAAAAATATATTTTTTGCCATCGGGATCGTTGAAAATAATTGTTGCGTGTGGATTAACGATAGCCGTTTGTCTCAGGTACTCGAGTACGGATTGCTTTCCCGAGACATAGCGTCCTTCCAGCCACATTTCGATTCTTGTTCCATGTTCCTTCTCGTCCCAAATGATAAATTCTCTACTGAGAACATCTGGCTCATTCTTTCTTGTATTGATTTTGATCTCCATTTTTGCGGCGGGCTCATTTTTTTCCGTTTTTGATGTGACAATAGCTGGTCTTCCAGTTGTCATCTGACTATACAAGACTGCTGCGGAAATCCCTATGCCTTGTTGGCCCCGTGCCTGGCGAAGTGAGTGGAAACGCGAGCCGTATAATAGCTTGCCGAAGACATTGGGGATAACCTTCGGAACGATGCCGGGGCCGTTGTCCTCGACGGTAATCTTGAATTCATTTTGATCCGTTCTCCTTATATCAACTATGATCTCAGGGAGTATTGACGCTTCTTCGCAAGCATCGAGTGAATTATCGACGGCCTCCTTCACAGCCATTAACAAGGATTTCGTCGGCGAATCGAAGCCAAGGATTTGGCGATTCCTCTCGAAGAACTCCGAAACTGATATTTCCCTTTGTTTCTTTGCGAGTTGCTCAGCAATAGAAGCCATACTATATCCCTTAAATTTCTAAAGATTTGATTCGTGCATCCCAGCTGTATTATTCTTGAGGTCATAAATAAAGATTATCCACAGGAGATCGAAATTTATCAATCCTTGAATTCCTTGCCACAATTCCAGCATTTCTTATCTGATTGCTTGACTTTTGCTCCACAATCAGCGCATATCATTTCGTCTTCTTCGTCCTCGAACGGCTCTCCGCACTGAGGACATTTCTTCGCATCGGGAGGAACTTCAGCACCGCATTCAGAGCACACGAATTTTTCCACAGTTTTCCCTTTGCCCACTTTCCCTGTTCCTCCTACCTCATCCTGAGCCTTTTTCTCATCGATCTTTCCTTCTTCTCTTTCCTTTCTAATTTGTTCCCTTCTCGCTTTTGATGTCTCCATCCACCAGGACAAGGCGAGAAACAGATAGAAAAGAACACCTATCTGAAGGAAAACGACCAGGAGACGAGTGTAAAGAAGTTGCTGAAATAGAATCCCATCAGGAATGCTAAGGGGGCCGAGACCCCAAATAGTCTTGGTTCCGTTCGAAGAGAATTGATACTCAAAGAGCCCTTCCCAGAGTGATACATTGGTGGAAAAAACGTATCCGTTGTCGACCTCTTGCTTTGGTGTCATGTTAATAATCAGAGGCGAAGTATATGTCCAAAGGTCAGTGATGTTAACTTGCACAATACTTTCGTTTGTTCCATTGATCAGAGTGACCTCAAAGTGATAAACCGTTGATGCATTTCCGCGGTATGGCGTCACTGTTCCATTCACAAGAAACCCGTCTTCGGAACTTACGATAGCTCCTCCATATCCGGTGATGTCATAATAATTCTTAACACCGAAAGAAACTCCAAGAATCAAAAATGACAAGATTCCGAAAATTGCCAGTTTCTTGAGACTTGTCAAACCGAAATATTTGGGAAGACCGTATGTAATCAGCGCAATTGCGATTGAAATAAAGCAAAGATAATACCATAGAAATAGAAGAAGTGCAGCTGATACAATAATTGTCAGAACCATGATTATAGGAAGTGCGTACTTCTTCTTCTTAAAAGCCGCAAGCTGTTTTTTTAGTTCTTCCGTGAAACTCATTACTTCGGTATAATGAATGACGCTATTTTAGGTTTCCTGATAGCATTTGATAGGAATATTAGCTGTTCCATAAAGTAACTACTTTCTCACGATCCCTATTTTTGAAAAAAAAGCAATAAGAATATATTTAACACTCAAATTTTCAAAACAGCGAACAGCGTGAACTTATTTTCGAATCATTTTCATTTATATTTCAGTGAATATACTATCGTATTTTGTATGAAAAAGACCCGCATGCGAAAAAAAAAGGACTAGGCAATTTTTGGAGCTAACGGCAGACCACATTATGGGAATCAACTTTATTTAGACATACTTCCTAAGAATAAATCTGCAATACCAGAAATGTCTCGCATTCCATTCGAAAGGAATCGTCATCTCATTCGGTGGAAAAGTTGTTTTATGGAGTAGGTGCTGATAAGTAATATATAAAGAGTGAGTGATGCGAAAACTCTCTTTTAACTGAGGGAATTCATGAAAACGGCGGTCGTAGCGATCGGAGGAAATGCGATTCTAAAAGCTGGTGAGGAGGCAACACTAGAAAATCAGCTTAGAAACCTTGATGCGACATGCTTCCACTTAGCTAAATTGATAAAAAATGGATATGACCTCGTAATAATTCATGGAAATGGGCCTCAAGTTGGTAACATTTTGTTGCAAAATGAGCTCTGCAAAACAGAGATTCCATCGATGCCTCTCGATGTATGTGTCGCTGAATCCCAAGGACTTCTTGGGTACCTCATCCAACACTCATTGACCGCCGCCCTGGCAAAACATAATACTGAAAGAACTGTGACTTGCATAGTCACGCGCGTGCTCGTAGATCCAAGAGATCCTGCGTTTAAAAATCCAACGAAGCCGATCGGCCCCTACTATTCTCAGGAAGAGGCAGAAGAATTGAGAGTTGAAAGAGGCTGGACACTCGTAGAAGACATCAAAAGAGGAGGATATCGAAGAGTTGTTCCCTCTCCACGTCCGATTTCGATTCTCGAAGCTAGTACAATCAGGAATCTCGTTTTAGGGAGGAAACGACAAAAAGAGGTTGTCATCGCTGCTGGAGGAGGTGGGATACCAGTCATCAAGAAGAACTTTGGATATGAGGGAGTGGAAGCTGTCGTCGATAAAGATTTTGCCGCATCAGTTCTCGCTCGAGACATCGGAGAGAAAACTTTGATTTTTCTCACGGACATTGACCATGTTTATGTCGACTTCGGAACCGATCAGGCACATCCCCTTGAAAGAGTGTCCCTTGAAGAAATCGTAGAATATTTCGAAGAAAAACAGTTTCCTCCGGGAACGATGGGGCCGAAAATCGAGGCTTCGATTGATTTTCTAAGATCCGGTGGGGAATTGGTGGTCATCACATCACCTGGTCTTATTGAAGAAGCGCTTTCTGGAAAAGCAGGAACAAGAATTTACGCTGGTCGGTGATGGTCTATGGCTAGCACGATTGAAGAGCAGATC
>JANHAK010000132.1 GCA_024464195.1 Methanomassiliicoccales archaeon
TGTTGTGACATTTATAAGAAGGGACGAAGGGGAGCGTGGAATAATCAATCGTCCTGAGATCGTCGATTCAGTCAGAAATATTTTGAACCAGATAGCCGATGATCTTCTCAAGAAAGCTCGCGAAAATTTGATGAAATCAATCGAAACGATTGATTCAATTGAGAACGTCCCTAAGAAAATCGTGCGCTTTGGCTGGTGCGGTTCAGAGGATTGCGGGAAGAGATTTGAAGAGATGACAGAACTGAAGCTTCTGGGTATCCCCTACAATAAAGAAGAATTTCATGGCTCATGTATTATCTGCGGAAAATCGACGGAAATCGTTGCCTACGCAGCAAGGGCGATGTAAATTCCCTCGGGGATGGCATTAAACAGCCATAACGAGACCAAATTAACGATCGAAAGACGGTGTTGTCATCATAGTGCAAACGGTGTTCAAAGTAAAAGTGCTAAGTGAGAAATGATAGACACCGAAGAGGTTCAAAGAAGATTAAAAAGCTAGAAGAAAGGCTTCATTTCCCCTTCAAGGACAAAATTAATCCAAGTATCCCGAAACCGAAAAGGACGATGACAATCGAATAAACGCCGATGAATTCTTTTTGAAAAATATTCCAGCTTCCGTAGAGCAACCCCCATACCCAGTACATTGAGAAGCCAGCAATGATTAGGAGTAGGGATAACGCCATTTTAAGTTTTCTCGGAAACTGGGATTCGGCCATCGGGTTGCTCAATGCCTTCACTATATAAAATTTTTTAGTTTGTAAATTAACTGGGGTTTCTGATGGTGAAGACACATATTTCAACGAAGATGTAATCCTGAGAATCGCCAGATGCATAAGAGCTTCTTTTGCTGCTGATGAACAGAGAGTCCGATTTCAAAAAACTCTGGAGCCTAGAGTAATAACCATCTGCGAAGCTTAATAATGACGATGGATCAATAAGAATTTTAATTGAGTTATTCTAATCCACAACAGATAAAAAGACGATGAGTGCAAAATAGAATCCTCAAGCCAGCTAATGTTTAAATAATCCGATGGTGATTGTCATTAGGGTCATGGGATGCCACTCTTCGCTTTGGTGATCATACTGATTTGGTTTGCGTTAGGAGCAGTAATCGCCCTTTGGATTTTTAGCGATTCGAGATCGAAATTCAATGAACCCGCTCCTGATTGGGTTATTGCTGGATTCTTTCTTAGCATCATCGGAGCAGCTCTTTACAAGTACGCGTCGAGACAAAGACTAATACGTGAAACTAAGTATCCGCCAGAGCCCCGATACGATGCGCCAAAGTATGAATTTGAAGAAAAAAAGGCGATTCAACCCGCGGTGTCATCTGGCGAGAAAGAAAAGAAAAACGAGAAAGAGGAAAGTAAGCGTGTGCAACAAATTGAAGGGATTCCGCGATGTCCCTATTGCGGTGCTGCAATTTCCGTCCACGATTGGAACTGCCAGCGATGCGGGAAGAATTTGAAATATTGACAATGATCTCTACAATGATCTCCAAAATCCTTTTCTTTAACGGGGAACATCTACAACTCGGATGATGAAAGAAGGCGAGATCCTTTACCTGCTTGATGATAAAGGTAGGCGCTATTGGTTCAATTTGAAAAAGAATATGATTAAGATCGAGGGTCTCGGGATTCTAGATGGAAATAGAATCATTGGTGCTGAATCCGGTATTTCGGTTGAAATCGCCGGTAAGAAGTTTTTTGTTCTGAGACCTGGCGTACCTGAGCTGATGGAATCAATTGAGCGCGGCACCCAAGTCATCATCAGTAAGGACGCGGCCTACATCGTTCATTTTCTCAATTTGAAATGCGGTGATGTTGTGGTCGAGGCTGGCGCAGGTTCTGGATGCCTGACGATCGCGCTTCTTAACGCGATTCAACCGTATGGCAAGGTCATTTCCTTTGAATTAAGGCAGGAATTTGCTCAAAAAGCTAAGAAGAACGTCATGAGGAGCCAGTTGGAAAAAAATTGGGAGTTGAGGGTCGAGGATATAAAAACGGCCAATTTAGAGATGCCCGTTGATGCGGTGGTTCTTGACATGCCGGACCCATGGGAAGCAATCGACAACGTGACTAAGATGCTAAAGGGCGGGGGAAGGTTCTGTGCGTATGTCCCAAATGTTAACCAACTGGAAAACACCGTGAAGCAATTGAGAGCCGAGAGTTATGTGGAAATCCGGGCATTTGAAAATTTACAGAGACCAATGGAGGTCCATGAAGGAGGTACGAGACCCGCCTTTGAAATGCTTGGCCATACTGGATATCTCATTTTTGCACGGAAAGTCTTTCGAGAAAAGCCAAGTGTTAACTAATTGGATAAAGATGGGGAAATCGCATGAGTTTCGAGTTTGCATTGAGTGCGTTTGCAACCATTTTCGCCATCGTCAATCCGATTGGTAATATCCCGATCTTTGAAGCAGTAACGATGGGATATTCCAAGGAATTGAAGAAAAAGGTCATAAGAAAGATTTGTACGGTCACCACTGGTGTGCTTTTCATTTTTGCAATTTTCGGCCAATGGATTTTTTCGCTATATGGGATCACGATTCCAGCATTCAAAATCGCGGGCGGCCTTTTGCTCTTTTCTGTTGCCTTTTCAATGATGCACGGCCAGCGTTCAAGGGCTAGGATCAGTGATGAGGATCAGGAAGAGGCGATGGCGAAGGAGGTTGTCGGAATCGTACCGCTCGGCATTCCGATGTTTGCAGGTCCAGGCGCAATCACGACCGTGATGATCTTCGTTTCGGAGGCGATGAAGTCGAGCGATATGGTCATTGATATGCTTTCGATCTTCATCTCGATTATTTTGACGGTCATCATCAGTTATTTGTTACTCACATACTCAGAACCGTTGTTCAGAAGAATGGGGAAAAGTGGTGCGATGGCTTTTTCAAGAATCATGGGTCTCCTTCTTGCGGCAGTTGCGGTGAACTTCATCCTCTCAGGCGTTTTCCAGGCAATTAATGATTATTTTATGGGATTATTTGGTTAGTGAACAGGATTAAGTAGGGCACAGTGAATCTACCAAAAGGTGCTCCCATGGTTGTCGTCGACATACGCATAGAGTTGAAGCCTGGTGTTGCTGATCCAGAGGGACAGAATACGAAGAAGGCCCTTGAGCTTTTAGGTTTCAAGAATATAAGAAGCGTACGCTCAATTAAATTATTTGAGATCGACCTCGATATGGCCGAGAGAGAAGCGATTGCAGCCTGCGAAGAAATGTGCAAACGCTTGCTCGCGAATCCAGTGATCCACAATTACAAAATCGAACTGAAGTGATTAATTTATGGCGCTGGAGAATCTCATTAGAAGGCGAGGAGTGTCATTCGAGCTGGCAGAAATTGATCTTCTTTCTGCAACTGATCACGATTTAGTTGAAATCAGCCAAGCCATGGGATTGAACCTTAGCCTGGAGGAAATGAAAAGAATCAAGCAGTATTTTGAGCGTAAAAGTCGACTCCCAACAGACGTCGAACTGCAATCGCTCGCTCAGGCCTGGAGTGAACACTGCTGTTATAAGAGCTCAAAAGTCTTCTTGAGGGAGCACATTTTCAACATCGACCACCCTGACATCCTAGCAAAAGGTGATGCGGGTGTTATGGTATTCGACAACGAATATGCCTATGCCCTCAGGATTGAAAGCCATAACCACCCTTCAGCAGTCGAACCTTATGGTGGCGCTGCGACAGGCATTGGTGGCATCGTCCGAGATGTCCTCTGCATGGGCGCAAGACCGGTCGCACTCATCGACCCCCTCTTTTTTGGTCCGCTCGATTTCAACGGTGAGTTGCCGCCGGGAACGAAACACCCAAAATATTTACTCGGAGGCGTTGTCGCAGGAATAAGAGATTACGGCAACCGGATTGGAGTGCCTACGCTATGCGGCGCAGTCTTCTTCGATGAGCGCTATATCGGAAACTGCCTCGTTAATGTAGGATGTGTTGGTATTGTCAGAAGGGATCGAATTCTTCGAAATGCTGTTAAGAATTCGAACGATGTTCTCATCCTCGTCGGTGGCAAAACCGGCAGGGACGGTATACACGGAGTCACTTTTGCCTCCGCGGAACTCGATGAAACTTCTGAAGAAAAGTCGAGAAGTGCCGTCCAACTTGGAGATCCAATTATGAAGGAGCCGCTAATCCACGCGTGCCTCGAGGTCAACGCGAAACAACTGATCACGGGAATGAAAGATCTCGGCGGCGGCGGCCTTTCGTGCGTCGTAGGCGAACTTGCCTTCGCTGGTGGATGTGGTGCGGAGGTCGATCTTGATAAGGTGCCGCTGAAGGAGACTGGCTTGGCGCCATGGGAGATTTGGGTTTCGGAGTCGCAGGAAAGGATGATGCTCTCCGCTCCGAAGGAAAA
>JANHAK010000133.1 GCA_024464195.1 Methanomassiliicoccales archaeon
ACCATGCCAGATAAGGCACACAGCTCTCGAAGCGGCACGTGTTGCGGCAAATAGAGTATTATCTAAAGGCGTTGGCACTTCGAATTATCACCTTAAAGTCCGAGTCTATCCTCACAACGTACTGAGGGAGCACAAAATGGCAACGGGAGCTGGTGCTGACCGAGTTTCAGGCGGAATGAGAGCGGCCTTTGGAAAGCCAGTTGGTACAGCTGCTAGGGTTCAGCCTGATCAAGCTGTAATAACGGTGCGCACGACTGTGCAAGGACTTAATGCTGCTAAGGAAGCCCTATGGCGAGCTGCAATGAAACTACCCTCCCCATGTTACACGCAGATTGAGAAAGGTGCTGAGCTGCTAACCTGAAAAATTCTTTTCTCTTCATTTGAAACAAGGTAATGGACTTGTACGATTTCAAGCTTGACTTTGTGGCCAAATGGATCAATGAGAAAAATGGCAAGTCTGTCGCTATTCAGATGCCCGAGGGTCTCAAGATCTATTCGCAATTCATTGCTGACGAACTTGAGAAAAGGACCAATGCGACGATGTTCATTATTGCAGATGCATGTTATGGTGCGTGCGATATTGCAAAGGACTTTTCTGAATTCGCGGATGTTCTCGTGCACTTTGGTCATACGGAAATACCGATAATGGCCAATAATGATCGAATATTTTTTGTTGAGATCAGTGCGGATGTCAAATATCAGAGTCATCTCGTCGAACTCCTTCCAAAATTGGGGAACAGGATCGGGCTGATCACGACAATTCCCTTCCTCGAAGAACTTGAAAAAATTAAGAAATGGTTGGAAGAAAACGGAAAGCAAGTCTTCATCGGAAGGCGAAAGGGTCGAGCAAAGTATGATGGCCAAGTATTGGGGTGCGATATCTCGGCCGCAAAGGACATCTCTGAGCTCGTTGACGAGTTTCTCTTCATTGGGAATGGTGATTTTCATCCCCTTGCTGTTTCCATCGAAACGAAAAAGAAAGTCATAATTTTTGATCCTATTACCCAGCAGATTCGCGACCTCGCGGATCTCCCTGAAAGGGTCCTCAGACAAAGACATGCTGCAATCTCGAAAGCCTCGACGGCGAAGAAGTTCCTCATTCTTGTATCCACAAAAGTCGGACAAAATCGGTTGCATCTTGCCACGCATCTGAGAAAAGAAGCGATAGATCATAATCGGAAAGCAGATCTGGTCGTAATGAACGAATTCAATCCCGATCTTTTGATACCATTCGAAGCTGACGCGTATGTATCTACGGCATGCCCCCGCCTCGCGATTGATGATTTTCTCAGATATCCGAAGCCGATCCTGACGCCTGTTGAATTTGAGATCGCAATTGGGATCAAACGGTGGAGGGACTATCATCTCGACTTTTTGTGATCTCTTAACAGAACGCCGCAATACTCCGAATCGAAATTGTGCGAGGAATTGATTAATATTTCAGGATTTTGCATTTCTTCAATCGAAAAGATAGAATATTGCCATCGATAATCATGCTTTGTGTTTACGGCGCGCACGATTCTCGATGTAGCAAGAGGTTCAGACGCAAGAGTTGGGATTGGATTTGTTGGTGAGGATCAGGGCGTTCGTCGTATCACTTCAGCTACAAGAAGAATTGGATTGGAAAAACCCATTATATTCAATGATCCTTGGCGCCTTGTAGAAGCATTAAGTTCCGGTGATATTGACGCAGCGGTCCGAGGGAATTTGGATGCTAATTCAACAATTTCTGCTATCAAGAGAATTTTCTCTTTGAAGCGAATATTGAGAGCGGCTCTCATGCAGCCTAAAAAGGGTTCGATTATTCTACTCGCTCCTGTGGGCGTCGATGAAGGTTGGGCCGTGGAGGATAAAATTGAATTTATCAACCTTGGAAGTAAATTCCTCACGAATTTCAACATAGAACCGAGAATCGGGGTGCTTTCTGGTGGTAGAAAGGGGGATAAGGGAAGACATCCCATCGTCGATAAAACACTCGAAGATGCAGAGTTCGTTGTTCGGCATTTTGCTGGGTCTGGACTTGATGTGAAGGATTGTGAGATTCTCATCGAGAATGCTATCGCGGATCGAAATCTAATTCTTGCGCCTGATGGCATATCTGGTAATCTCATTTTCAGGGCGCTTCATTTCCTTGGAGGTTGGCGTGCTATTGGTGCGCCTGTATTAAATCTTGAGAAGGTTTTCATCGATACTTCTAGAGCCAAGAAAAGTTATATTGATTCAATCGCTCTTGCTTCGGCAATCGCAAGTATGAGAAAGTAAATGAGAATGTGAAAATGAAATATAATGGATGAGAAGTGGGTAAAGTATGCGGTTAGAAATCGATGGAAGAGAAGCCAATATCAAGTTTTCTGCATGTCATCTCATCACAGAGCATTCCAAATGTGGGCGCCTTCACGGTCATGTTTATGTACTCAGGATGATCGTGTATGGGGAAAAAGGAGATCACGGAATGATCATGGATTTCACTGAACTGAAAAAAATCATGAGAAGAATTGTTGACGAGTTCGATCATCGCGTCCTTTTGGCCGGCAACTGTCCGAGGATGAAAATTACAATAGGTGAAGAAGTGATCGCTGAGACCTCTGGGAAGCGATACGTTTTTCCAATTGAAGATGTCATTATTATAGATGCGGAGGAGACGAGTGCCGAGGAAGTCGCGCGCGTTCTTCTCTCAAGAGTGCTGTCCGAAGTGAAATTCCCTTCAAATGTGACGAAGATTGAAATTGGGGTCGATGAGGAGCGCGGCCAGAGTGCTTGGATTTCTTATGATCTGAAATAATAAGAAATAGTGAGTGACTATGAAGCGAGCGATCGTTTTGCTTTCCGGTGGTCTTGACTCCACAGTCACCCTTGCATATGCGATTTCGAAAGGTTATGAGGTAATACCGCTCACATTCGTATACGGACAAAAACATCAGCGGGAGTTGAAGTCAGCTAGAGAAGTCGTTGAATATTACAAATTGAGAAATCATGTAATTTTCAATCTTGAATCGAAAATTTTTTCATCAAGCGCGCTTGTTTCATCTTCCCTACAAATACCTGAAAAGAAAAGCACCGATGAAATCGGCGGGGGTATTCCCTCAACTTATGTGCCGGCTCGTAATATCATATTCCTGAGTATAGCCGCAGGTCTCTGCGAAACGGAAATGGCTGATGCGATTTTCATCGGAGCCAATGCGGTCGATTTTTCTGGATATCCAGATTGCAGACCTGAGTTTTTTGACGCGTTTCGCAAAGTGCTTGAGGTGGGGACGAAAAGAGGTGTTGAAGGAAAACCTCCGGAATTAGAGACACCGATATTGTTACTGACAAAAGCCGAGATAGTCAAATTGGGAAAGTCACTCGGAGCACCATTACACTTAACCTGGAGTTGTTATAGGGGTACTGAAAAAGCGTGTGGGAGATGCGACTCATGTCTTCTTCGTCTAAAAGGATTCAGAGAGGCCGGTTTTGAGGACGAAATCGAGTACGAGGTGAAAAAATGAAAATCTCTGAAATTTTTTATTCACTTCAAGGTGAAGGAATTCTCATTGGTACGCCGACGGCCTTTGTGAGGACATCGGGATGTAACTTACGTTGCAAATGGTGCGACACGATTTATGCCCAAACCGGCGAGGGCGTTGAGCGAACAGTCATTGAGATTATTGAGGCGATCAAAGGATTTGGCACACGATATGTTTGTGTTACCGGCGGAGAACCTTTGCTTCAGAAGGATATCTTCAAGCTGATCAACACCCTGCTCGACAATGATTACAAAGTCTCCGTAGAGACAAATGGGTCTATTTCGATCGAAGAAATGCCGTGCTCTGAAGATCTAATGGTGAGTATGGATATCAAATGTCCTTCTTCAGGCATGGCGGATAAGATGGATTTGGGGAATCTTGAACTTCTTTCTCCGTTGGACCAATTGAAATTCGTCGTCGCTGACAAGAAAGACATGCAATACGCCAAAGAAATCATACAAAAGTATGAAATTCAAGCAACAATCATAATGACCCCTGTAGGCGGTCTCGATTTGAAACCAGTTGCTGACTGGGTTCTGGACAACAAGTTGCAGGTGCGTGTTCTGCCTCAACTGCACAAGATCATCTGGGGAGAAAGAAGAGGCGTTTGATCTGAGGAATTTTTCCTGATCGCCAGAAGGTTTATTTAAGGGGGCAATGGCTAATTTTTCTGCACGCATTTAAAATTTTCAAAAAATCGGCCGTTTTGCTGGGAGAATTTTCTAGTAACGTTGCTGGTTGCAGAATCAAAGGAAATGTCCGAGACAGGTGATAGCATAGCAATGATTAAATAGGGGCTTGGAAGTGTCATTTTGACTACAGCCGGGAGAAATATGAGGGAATGGAGACTTGAT
>JANHAK010000134.1 GCA_024464195.1 Methanomassiliicoccales archaeon
TTAGCAAAATGAATTAGACGAGAATTAGATCGTATTGATTGTCTCCTAATACTATTCTCAAACCAAATT
Source organism: Methanomassiliicoccales archaeon (assembly GCA_024464195.1). Taxonomy (GTDB): domain Archaea; phylum Thermoplasmatota; class Thermoplasmata; order Methanomassiliicoccales; family JACIVX01; genus JACIVX01. The sequence continues at coordinate 70 of JANHAK010000134.1, forward strand.
AAATTAAAACAATTGACCTATTGAAAACAAATAGATCCAAATCACATCATAAATGAACGACGGGAAAGGAATTGTTGATTGTCTATTCAGATCGCATTTTCTTTTTGGCGTTTCTCCTTCCAATAAATCATCTGGATAGGAATTTTTGATCCCGAGAAAATGAAATCCACTCAAATAGGAATTTTTCAAATGTCCTGGTATCAATTCGAATGCTGAGTGGAACGAATATTGCGGTCGATGGCGGGCGTTGATGATTAATTACCGGAGCTGATAATAATCGGCAATTAGGAACATTTTTTAATCGTATTATTATTGCTGAAACTGTGCGAATTGCAACATTACTTAAAGATCGTTGTCAACCAAAGAAGTGCAGTTTAGAATGTATCAAGTACTGCCCGAAAGTTCGAACTGGGGTTGAAACAATCACGATCGGAGAAAAGGGTAAACCCGTAATTTCCGAGGAGCTCTGCGTAGGATGTGGTATTTGCGTTCACAAGTGTCCATTTGAGGCAATAAAAATTATTGGTTTACCCGAAGAACTCGAAAAGGATCTTGTACACCAGTATGGTCGGAATGCTTTCAGGTTGTACCGGCTCCCCGTACCAAAAAAAGGCATTGTGACGGGCATACTTGGACCAAACGGAATCGGTAAAACGACGGCTCTCAGGCTCTTATCGGGGGAAGAAGTGCCGAATCTTGGTAACTATGAAAATCCCCCTTCGAAAAGCGAGGTTCTCGATCACTTCAGTGGGTCGGAGCTCCATGATTATTTGGAAAAACTCTATGCTGGCGATATTAAAGTTTCATTTAAGCCACAATACGTCGATAAGATTCCCACAAATTATAAAGGTCGAACAAGAGACCTTCTCTCACGAGTAGCGGAGCGTATGTCAATTAACGAGATTGCAGAAAAGCTCGACCTTATGGAAACGCTTGATAGAGATCTGGGGAGCCTCTCCGGCGGGGAATTACAAAGGATAGCAATTGCTGCCGCGCTGTTGAAGGATGCTGACATCTATTTCTTCGATGAGCCTTCATCGTATCTCGACATTAGCCAAAGACTCAAGGTCGCAAGGATTATTCAATCACTGGGCCAGGGAAAGCACGTTGTCGTCATAGAACATGATCTTGCAATCCTCGATTTTCTTGCAGATAATGTATACCTGGTCTATGGTTCTGAAGGTGCATACGGTGTTTTCGCCCAACCACGACAGGTACGCATGGCGATTAATGTGTATCTCCAAGGTTATCTTGCTGAAGAAAACATCCGGTTTCGTGAACGGAGAATTGAATTCGAGATCAGACCGCCTAAGGAGACTTGGCAGACTGCAACACTCCTTGAATTTGGTCCGCTAGAATACCAGTATTCGAGTTTTAGATTGAAAGTCGATCGCGGATCGATCAAGGTTGGTGAAACCGTTGGTGTCGTCGGCCCGAACGCGATCGGGAAAACAACTTTTGTGAAGATGCTCGCAGGTATTCTAAAACCAACGAAAGGGACGATCGATCGAAATGTTAGAGTGAGCTACAAGCCTCAGTACATCACTCCAGATTTCGATGGAACGGTGAGAGAGCTCTTCCATTCATTCGTCAAAGACTTTTTCGAGTCGGGGTTTTTCAAAAGCGAGATCGCGGAGCCGCTTGGCATTACTCATTTATATGAAAAACAGGTCTCAACACTCGCTGGGGGCGAACTGCAGCGAGTAGCGATCGCCCTCTGCCTTTCCAGAGAGGCGGACATCTATCTTCTCGATGAACCATCGGCTTATCTTGATTCAAATCAAAGGATGGAGGCGGCAAAAACACTGAGAAGAGTGATGGAAAAGCAAGGAAAAAGCGCGCTCGTCGTCGATCACGACATCTATTTTCTTGACATGGTCTCCGATTCCATTATGGTCTTTTCCGGTATACCTGGAAACGAAGGAATCGGAAGAGGACCTTTTGATATGCGTACAGGGATGAATCTCTTTCTCAAAGATGTCGGTGTAACCTTCCGACGAGATAATGAAACTAACAGGCCGAGAATCAATAAATTGGATTCGAGGCTTGATCGAGAACAAAAAGAGAAGGGCGAATACTACTATTCTTCTTGACCCACTTCTCATTTTGTCTTCATTTTATTCCTTCTCCTCAAGATGAGCCAAATCAAAATAACAACAATGGCGCCAATTATGATGAGATCAAGCCCGCGGAAGATCTCCAAAAGACTCTCCCAGGAAGGTCCCAAAGCAAATCCAGCATAAACTAGAGCGAAACACCATGGTAATGAACCAAGAAAGCTCAGTATTACGAAGTGCAAGAAATTCATTTTAGCCATGCCAGCTGGTAAAGAAATAAATGTACGAATAATTGGCAAGACTCGACTGAAGAAAACGATCGAGTCACCATATTTCGAAAACAAGCGTTCTGCTGCCCCCAGAGCTTTTTCATCAATTAGTATATATCTCCCATAACGCAAGATGAATGCTCTCCCGCCATAGAATCCCGCGACGTATGCAATAATCGATCCGAGTGTACATCCAAGAGCGCCAGCAATAGAAGCGGCAATTAAGTCCATCTCACCTTCATAAACGAGCCAGCCCGAAAATGGCATGATGATTTCACTGGGAATCGGTATACAGGCGCTTTCAATAGCCATCAAAAGAATGATACCGGGATAACCAAGATCGAGTATGAGGTTCTTAATGAATAATATGCCCCATTCAATAATACCCATTGCAGAGAGGATTCAGGTCCACTTATTAAAATATTGGCCATTAGTGGCGCAATCTCTAGTTCATTATAATCGAGAGAAAGATTACAGAAAAGACTGCGAAAATTTACATACAAGTTGCATCCTTTTTTTATTTGGCGATTGAATGAAGGCTGTGGAAATCGCAGAGGACGTTTTTTGGGTTGGAGCAATCGATTGGAATGTGAGGAATTTTCACGGATATAAAACGCCGAGAGGCACAACTTACAACGCATATCTGATTACTGGTGAAACAAACATTCTCGTTGACACCGTTAAAAAACCATTCTTTGATCAAATGGTCGAACGGATCAGATCGGTTATTGATCCAAAAGACATCGGTTTGATTATTTCAAATCATGTAGAGATGGATCACTCAAGTAGTCTGTCTCTCGCCCAAAAAATGACAGGCGCGAAGATTTTGGCTTCGAAAAGGGGAGTCGAAGGATTATCACTCCATTATGATGATCTTGATGTTCAGGAAGTCCAAGATGGACAAGAAATAAGAGTTGGAAATTTGACCCTGAGATTCATCGAGACTCCTATGCTTCACTGGCCCGATTCAATGTTTACATTCCTCGTCGAAAGGGGAATTCTTTTCACGATGGATGGTTTTGGACAACATCTTGCATCATTGAAACGATTCGATGATGAAGTTGATCCGTCCGTTCTTGATTATGAATCAGCAAAGTATTATGCCAATATTTTAATGCCATTCGGCTCACAATTTCTGAAAACTTTTGAGAAAGTGAAGGGTCTTCCAATAAGAATTTTAGCGACTTCTCACGGGATTATTTGGAGAAGGGATCCAAGTAAAATTATCAGTCGTTACCTCTCTTGGGCAAATGGGGAGACAAAAGAGAAAGCAGTGATCGCATACGATACGATGTGGGGGAGCACTCAGAGAATGGCTGAATTGATTGCCGAGGGCATCGCATCCGAAGGGATCGAAACAAGGTTATTCCGGATATCAGACAGCGATAGAAGTGAAATCATGACTGAAGTCCTCGATGCTCGTGCCGTAGTAATCGGATCCCCGACGCTCAATAATGGTCCTTTCCCAACTGTTGCGGATTTCATGGTTTATCTTAAGGGACTTAGACCAAGAGGAAAAATATGTGGCCTTTTTGGTTCATATGGTTGGGGAGGTGGCGCTGTTAAAGCGTTACGAGAACAAGCAGAAAAAGCTGGAATGATCATGCTCGACGATCTTGAAATCCAGTATGTTCCAAAGGGCGAGAAGACTGAAAAATGTGTAAATTACGGAAAGATGATTGGCAAGAGGATCAAAGCAAATGAAATGAAACTCTAAATTCGATAATGATTGAATGGAGGAATTAATGTGACGAAAGTTGGTGAAATATATCTATGTGAGATCTGTGGCAATAAAGTCAAAGTACTGGAAGCGGGAAAAGGAAAACTAGTTTGCTGTGGACAAGAAATGAAACGCTTGTGATGTTTTAATTGAATTTTTCATTTTCTTGATCGCAATAGATTTAGGAAATATGTGAGAGATTAGAAAAGTTAAGCTTAGCCTTTCAAATTAATGAAAAAAAA
>JANHAK010000135.1 GCA_024464195.1 Methanomassiliicoccales archaeon
CAGCTTCATCATCTACAACAGTTAGCTGGCCATTAACAAATTTATAACCAAAGGGAGGATAAAAACCTAACAAGCCTTTACCGGATTCCGCCTTCTGTAACATACCCATATAAGTTCTTTCTCCGATCTGCTCGCTTTCCAACTGAGCGATTCTCTGAATGATATCAACAACAAATCGCCCAACGGCATTTGATGTATCAAAAGATTCTTGCATACTGGCGAACTTTTTACCCCATTTCTCAAGGGTTTCCATCATAATCATGAAATTCTTGCTGTTTCGATGAATTCGGTCCATTTTCAAAACAAGAATCATGTCCCATTTGTCTTTTTCTTGCATCATTCTCTGATACGCTGGTCTGCGCGTGTTTCTTCCGCTGTGTCCATCGTCGCAATAGATACCCGTGATTTCCCATCCCTGAGCTTCGCAATATGCGACTAGCCTTTCTTTTTGAGCATCGAGTGAAAAACCTTCCTTCGCTTGGTCTTCTGTCGAAACTCTTATGTAAATTGCCACTCTAGTCAATCACTACCCCCGTCTCTTCGTGGTAGACAATCCCACTATCATTTTTCAAATTGGTAGTTCTTCTTCGAATGCGTTTCATTTCCTGAGCAGCATTGAAGAGCTCAACAGAGACACTTCTTTGGTGTGGTGCCTTGACAATGAGATTATCCCATTTTATAAATCCGCAATACAAGGGGTTCGAAAGAATTTTCCCTACAGTCCCCTTCTTCCACCTTCTTCCTTTTTTCGTAGGAATGCCCATGGCATTTAGTCGTTCTGAAATATCGTTCAAACTTAATCCAGTCAAATACCACTCAAAAATTTTCTTAATTACTTGTTGTTCTGTTTCAATTGGGACCAGTTGTCCATCCTGATAATTATACCCATAAGGTACTCCAAAACCGAGGTAGCCTTTCCCTTTTCTTGCTTTTTGCATCATCCCCATTTTTACTCTTTCTCCGATCTGCTCGCTTTCCAGCTGTGCGATCCGCTGGATGATATCCATGACAAATCGTCCTATAGCACTAGTCGTATCAAACGATTCTTGCATCGAATTGAATTCTTTTCCCCATTTCCTGAGATCCTCCATCATTGTGGCAAAATTCTTACTGTTGCGGTGGATCCTATCCATTTTTAAAACAACAATGACATCCCAATTATCCTTTTCCTGCATCATCTTTTGGTACGCGGGGCGTTTGACGTCTCGTCCGCTATAGCCACTATCAATATATTCACCAGCAATCTCCCAGCCACGAGCCTTGCAATACGACTGAAGTCGCTTAAGCTGAGCAGGTATGCTAAACCCTTCTTTTGCTTGATCCTCTGTTGAGACTCTAATATAGAGTGCAGCTCTCAGGTACATCCTCTCCAGTATTGTCTAATTCAATATCTGGCTTGGACGCTCCCATCCATTTTATCTGACAATTGTCTGACATATACTATTGCACGATATAAGAATCTGTCGAGAGCTCGTCATCCCATTGTAATTCAATTAATCTTTATTTTTTAAAAAAGTATCGTTACAGACTTTCGAAGTTAAAATAAATGCAAAAGACTTGATTATATAATCAATGGACAATTGCTTCAACTATTGAACGAGGAAGAACTTAAGTCCAGAATCGCCGAATTGAGAGAGGAATTCGGAAATCTATTCGACGATGATGCTCTCCGAAAATTGATACTCGATGAAGAAGGTCTTTTGATAACAAACATGAAATGCATCTCCGATCTGAAGGATCGAGAAGAAGCATCGATCAAAGCAGTCGTCAGCAAGATCTTTGCGGTAAGAGAATTTAAAAAATTGGATGGATCTTCTGGTAGAGTGAGAAATATAGAGATCGAAGACGGGACAGGAGGAGCTCGTCTTGTGCTCTGGCATGATGATGTTGATTTACCTGAAAGAATTCCCATGAGGGTTGGCACAAAGCTTAGGTTGATCAATTGCTATGTTAAAGTCTCGGATTTTGGAATCGATATAATGCGTGGTAAGAGGGGGCGAATAGAGATAGAAAATGAATAATCGAAAGTGAAATTTTTAATGATCATTGCGTTACTAGTTAAACAAAATTCGCATTATTCATTTTTGTCCAATAGATGAAGATTCTTTCTTTATTGGTTCAATAAGAGTTTCAGTTTCCTTTAAAAAACAAAAAATTGGAAAAAAAAGAAATAAGTTTTTGGAAGTCTAGCTAGCGTTTCTTTCTACGCGTAGAAACAATAAGAACAACAATAAAAACAACCGCTATCACTATTGCAATCACGAGTAATGCAGCCCAATTAGATAAAGCGCCAGATCCTCCTCCAGTTATTTCTTCGGAAATCGATGCCTCGTAACTTTCGATTTGCTCAAGTTGCGACTCAGCTATGTCTGCATCAGCCAAGTTTACTTCAAGTTCTGTGCCCTGGAATGGATCGTATGGGATTTCCGATGGGAGATCGACGAAGCTGAGTTCCGTTGTAGCCTTGGCTAGGAATTTGATCCCATTGGAATAATAAATTCTTTGTCGACCATCGTTAACCTCAATGACATAAACTTCAATCGATCCGAAATTCCCTAACTGGATGCTCTTTTTTTCTAGACAGTGCAGATCCAGGTGAATTGGGATTTCGAAACTCTCGATAATTCCATTGTGGAGATTGAAATCTTCGTTCTCAATCGCGATCTTGTCAAATTCAATTGGAAAGTCTGTAATACCAGTTTCTTCTATGAACTCCTCGGAAAAGATCTTTCCTTTTACATCATCCGGTAGTCCTTGAATGTCGAGAAAACCATCTACCGTCCCAGAAACGACTGCAGTTGAGTCAACAGACCATCTGTCACCAACATCGAATGGAAATTGATAAACGTCAAGATAGGGCTCGAATTCTACGTCGAAATTAGCGTTTAGATTGAATCGGACTGAAACATCATAATTGTTGTAACTGATGGTCACGTTATTGTCTCCTGTCTCCAAAGAAGGAATGTTTCTGGCATCGAAGTCAATAATGGAACTGCTCTTTATCTGCCAGTTGATGCTCTTAATTGCCAATGTATCCTTTTCAAGAGTTAACTCTCCCCTCGAAAAAATGGCGAAATCCTCGTCAAAATCGAGATTGATTTCTTTCTGTTGTTTGGGCACACCTGGCATCCCTGACAAGAGCCAAATTACTGGGTTACCAACATCATAAGTTCCTGCGGCTGGTAGTTGACCTTCAACGGCGACATGCAGCTCCGCCGCCATTTTGGCTCCAGTTCTTATTGTGACTTTGTATTCCGAATCTGTGACGTCATTCACTTCCCAAAGAAGCCAAGATGCACCAGTGCCTTCTACATCGAACCTCGTTAGAGTCACGTCCGCCCCTGATAGGAAATCTTCGAGATTAGATTGGACGTCCTGCAAGGCTGGAGTGAGATCATATTCCGATCCGATTGCCCACTTATCACCTTTTTGCCATTCTGGTGCTTCAGCTTGTGCAGATACGACCGATGGCACCGAAATAGAGAGAATGCAGGCAAGAGTCACGAGAATCGAAATGGTAGTAATTCGGTGTTTCACGAAATTCCTCCCAGTAGTTTTTTAAATCAATTATTTGGGCTGTATTAGAACCTTTCGGATTTCTTTTTAGAATAAGAAAAACAAGATAAAAAACAAAGAAAAAAAGAAAAATAGGGGACTTGCCCGCCTACATCATTCCTGGACCCATTGGTCCGCCCGGCATCTCTCCGTACTGTCCCCCAGGTCCGCCTTCTTGCGGTGCAGTTCTCCTCGCAGCGATGACGTCATCGATTCTCAGGATCATACCCGCAACCTCAGCCGAAGACTTGATCGCTTGTGTTTTGACTCTTAGCGGTTCGATAACGTTTTGATCGAGCATATTCACAGGTTCAGTACTGTTCAAATCGACGCCGTAGTACTGCGCTCCTTTCTTGTTGCTCTTGTGCAAACTCTTGAGTTTAAGAACAACATCAATTGCATCGTGACCAGCGTTTTCAGCTAACACCCAGGGAATAACTTCTAGAGCTTCAGCAAAGGCTTCAATGGCCAATTGTTCTCGACCTCCAACGGATGAAGCGTAATTTGCAAGGTGTAATGCAACTTCGATTTCAGGAGCCCCGCCTCCAGCGACAGCTTTCCCATCTTCAAGTGTCACTCCGACAACACGAAGCGCATCATGCAAGGATCTTTCTACTTCGTCAATAACATGTTCCGTACCGCCGCGAATGATGATCGATACAGATTTTGGATTTTTACAGCCAGTAATGAAAGTCATATCCTCTTCGCCGACCTTTCTCTGTTCGACAAGCTCAGCTGTTCCAAGATCGGAGACCTCTAGTTGATCGAGGTTGCCAACGATATTACCTCCGGTTGCCTTTG